>JAJZOS010000073.1 GCA_021851985.1 Microcaldota archaeon
TTCCACATACAGCTGCTTCATCTCAAATTCAATAGCTGTGAGCAATACGCCATGCACAATAAACTACAACATAGGAAACATGTATCCGCCATTCACCCAGGTGCCAAGTTCATTCAATTATTCTACCAATGAGGGTTCGCCAACAAAATACTTTTCCATATCGAGTGTGCTGTCATCGTTATTCCCAACGGGAATCTCGTCAAGTTCTAGTACGTCTGCCAATTCTGCAGCCAACACCGGCAACGGCCTAACTGACAACAGCGCTACTGATATCTATAACAGTGCAAATTCGCTTACATCTTTTGGCATACCTAGCAGCGTACCGCAGACGTATATAAATAGCACCATAAGGGGTTATTTTCTAGTGCCATATACTGCATCATACTCGCTTTCGGAATCATGGAGTCCGCAAAGCGACCCTGCAACATCAAGCTCTCCTTCATCGTGCAGTGCCTACAATTTTCCCAGCCCTACTACTATCAATTATAACGGGTATTCCGTAGGGCAGTTCAATTACACAAGCAATCAAGCTAGCTTAAATAGCACCATACAGGGAGGGTATTCCTATGCCCAATATCTGGTAAATCCCAAGACGTATTACAATGCCAGCCTGTCTGACCAAAACTTGATATTCCCTGGAGCTGTGAATCTGGCGATGCTGACAAACAAACTGTTCGGCAACACATACATAAACCAGAGCGTAGGGCGTTTGAATGGAAAGGTGCAATTATTAAGCAATCCGTACGTGATAAACGCTACAAGGGGTTTGCTGTATAGCGAGTTTTATCTGAATCAGACGGCTTCGCCTGATACACCGTCAGGATTCACATTCCCATCTATTGGCTATCCCAGCTATATGCTGACCCAAGCCAATGTGTTAAATCCCATAGAATACGGCGCAGCTAACGCAGTTTTGGGAGATATCAATCCATACCCTGGAAGTAACAATTTGATATTTATAAATCAAACAACCCCCACCATGGTCAACCTATACTCCTTGTACAAGAAGGCATCGCAGTTAGACCTGCTATTCCAAGGATTTCCAAACAATGCAAATGTTCTTGGTTATAACCGTTTCATGTACGTGTTCACTGACGCTTTCAACAATACTATATACATGCCGCTTGATGTAGACCTGTCAAACATTACATCGATAACTTTGAATCCGTCTGTTGTCATCAATGCCACAAATTCTAACGAGACTGAGATAAAGGTAGAAGGGACAGCAGGATACTATAGTGGTGTATTCGGAGACAAATATGTGCCCCTCCCTGCAGGTGATCCTATATACATATATTACGATACCAACATAAACTTCTTCAATTCAAGCGTAGCTCCTCCCTCGCAGCTATATTTCAATTATAGCGATAGGTGCGCGTTTGCATCAAACGCGACTGGATGCCAATATGCCGATCCTTTGTCATCGGTAACGCAGGGTGGATATTATATAAAGGAGGCAGATGCTCCGACATTCCACACCCAGTACAATGATACACCTAATGCGCAAGGTGTTTCAACGTGCTCGCCATCTGCATCAAGCCTGCTTTCGGCACACATACCTATAAACTGCAACGTATATGGCAATTACGGTCTGCCTATATCGATATCAGCGAGCAAATCACCTAACAACGAGCCGGAATATTGCCTTCCGGAATTTGCTAATGGCACTGGTGTATTGACATCACAGATGGGGCTTGTAGGCGTTGTAAATACAAACAACCAGGGTCAATTCTCAGAAAAATTCAATGTATGCGGAACGGGCACTGCAAAGATCATGGCGCAATATTTCGGCAATCCTGGGCCAGAGCCGCAGATTGTATACCAGCCGCCAATAGGGGAGTCAATAGGCAGCTATGCAGCGCAGAATGCAAATAGCATAAATACTCTTGAATACGCATATACGACATCTCCAAATGCTACTGCTGTATCGCTCGACATAGGAAACTACGCGCTGGGGTTTGGCGGCATAAGCATAGGCTTAACTATGGTAATAGCCATCCTCTCGATAATATTCCTTTTATCACGGCGCGGAGCGCAGAATGCAAAGAAAAGATAAAAGAATATATTTAAATATCAAAAATGCAGTAATATTTATAGATGAGTTTATGCTTTGGCTTGTGGTGCTAAGCTTTAATGCCGTATACACACTTATTCCAATAATAATAATAGTAATTCTTATTGCAGCCGGCGCAGGGCTTTCCAGAAACATGGATTTCTTTGCCTTGATGGGTTTTGGAACCATAATGGGCGCGGCTAGGCCTGGCGGCAGGGTGGGTAAAGGTTTTGGTAGCACTAAATACGGCGGTGGTAACCTAAAACGTGGTGCTTTCAAGAAGCGGGCTGGCAAAAAGAAAGGAAAACTAACACGAGCACAGAGAGTTAAAGGGCTAATAAAGAATGTAGCTGCAAAGCATGCAAGGAATGTGAATTTCAAAAAGCAGGCAAAGGCAAATATTGGTATAAAAGCCGCAAATGCTCTGCATAACGCAGGTCCGCAGGTCAAAAAGCCGGCGACGATGGTGCCTGTTCCAGGAATGAAAAATGCTGCGTTGACTGCCTTGACGCTTGGCAGAATAAATATGGCAACTTCGCATGCAAGAAAGCTTAAAGGCCAGGGCCCGCAAACTCAGTTTGGGGCAT
Organism: Microcaldota archaeon; assembly: GCA_021851985.1. Next base: position 2,641 of record JAJZOS010000073.1, read on the forward strand.
ATGGGCAAAAATTGGCGGGCAGCAAAGCAGGTAAGGATTTACTTGACGCGAGAAACGCGCGCAATGCTGCTGTAAAAAAATTGAATGAATCCTATAGAAAACAGGTTGATTTTAACGAGTCACTGATAAATAAAAAAACCGCAGACGGAAAGCCCAAGGGGCTTTCTGACACATTCAAGGATTCTGCTGCAAAATCAGAAGAGCTGAAGAATTCGCTTGCAGGCACTCTGTTAAAGCATCCTGTAATATTTGGTGCAGTTTTCCTTCCGGGATATCTGGCAGTTAGGTATAAAACCGAAGCTGGGAAGCAGAGGGGCATAGACAGGCGCGTCGAAAAGAACGAAGCAATAGTGGCAAAAAAAATAAGGAAAGAGGAAAATGCAAGGGCAGATGCCAATTACATGCTGCTACAATCATCTTTGGGCAGCAAGAAAGAGGCTAGGACCGCATTCAAAAACGAATACAAAAGACTAAAAAGCGAATATGTAAACTACGGAAAGGCCCAAAAAGAGGTTAACGAAAGCAAGAAAGCGTTTGAGATAGACCAGGCAAAAAGCCAAATGGATGAATACTATAAAAATATGACATGGACGCAGAAGCTCAAGATGAATGCCATAGACCGCTGGAATTACAATAAGGCACCTGTTTTTGATAAAAATGGTAAGCAAAAGAACCCTTCAATCTTAGGAAGCCATTATGAAAATAGGATAAATGGCATGGATGAATCGCAGATTAATAAAGTAAAAGATAGGCTTAACAAGGTGAATTTAATAAAGGACACTAATCTCAAGGATGAAGCGGAGAAGGCAGCTTTAGGGGTTGCAATGCTTTCGCAAAGGCAGCAAAAGAAATACGAGCGTTTGGAAGGAAAAGAAAAGGACAAAACAATCTCCCCAAGTGAGCAAAAAACTATGAAAGAAATAGGGCAGAAAGCCGCTGCAATTATCGATAGGCACGCCAAGGCCAATGCATACCAATTCCCTCCTGAACTTCCATTACCTCCTGGAAATACGCAAAGCGGTGCAAACCAGAAGAAGACGAAGATGGACAGCAATCAATTCAAAGACCTTATGAAAAAGCGCGACGCAGAAGCTAAGCTAAAAGCGAATGAGTATTTCCAAGATATGCTCAAAAAACAGCAGGAAAAAATCGAGAAGGAAAAACAGGAAAGCGCAGATGAAGAGAGGAGAATCCAGGAAGAAAAAGCGAAGAAAGCGCAAAAGAAATCGGGCAAACCTTGAACATCACAAAACATTGGGTTCCGCAGCATATCTAAAAAAACTAAAGCACCCTCTTTACTATCTCGTTGCCTATGTCCTCCCCTGCAATGATCTCTGGCATGACTATCTTGTAGATTCCGGCATGGCCTATCCTCTGCAGGTTTTCTTGCTTTACTATCCTGGATATCACCTTCAAACTATCGTTTATAGATTTTGCAGATATCGATATCAATATGTTTTGCACATCGTCCGCGCTGCATGTTACGAGATGCGACGCCCATTTTGCGCCTGCATTTCTCAGCACATCTATCTGCGTCGGATCCCCTACTATTGGAAGCTTGCCTTTGCTATACAATAAATTCGCCTCTTTCTCATTATCTACTATAACTACGTATGGTATGCGGCTTTTGTCCAAGCCTTCAATCAGTGTTTCAGAAAATCCGTTGAACGGCGCTATTACTATGTGGTTGTGCAGCCTCTTTATCTTATTCAAGATTATCCTATCACGTATCCTTACACTTCTGAAGAAGTCGAAGAACAGGGATGCAAGCCAAACTGTCAGCAATGCGAATACGAAAACGTCTAGTAGATTTGCAGCAAATATGAGCGGCGTTTTAGAAATTGCAAAGGGCAGGGAGTAATACATTATGTCTAATGCGGCAAGGAAATTCCATACTATAGCCACACTAAAACTAACCCCCGCCTTTAATGTAAGCAGTACTGATATAAGGAGCAACGCTGCAGATGCGTAAATGAGCAAATATTGTTTTTGTCCGGTCATGTTCAATTGCCTTTGAATGCTTTTTTTATGCTGTTACCCAATTCAAGTCCTGCAAGTATCTCAGGCACTATGCACAATGAAGCTCCGGCCCTGTGCATTTTTGGCACTGCAAGTTCATCCTTTGCCCTAGCTATAATGAGTATATCTCGATTAACATGCCTTGCTGTTATTATGCCTAAAAGGTTCTCAAAATCACTTTCTGTGCTGAATATAATTGCGCGCGCACTGGATATACCAGCTTCTACGAATTT
>JAJZOS010000074.1 GCA_021851985.1 Microcaldota archaeon
CAGGGTATTTCTTCACTGCTGTGTCGGTATCGGTAAATATAACGCCCTGCTTTTCAAGCTCCTCCTTTATGTGATGGTATACCACTTCTGAATCGTACTGAGCCTCTGCACCTGAGAAGAATTTGCGCTCAGCTTCTGGTATGCCTAACTTGTCAAATGTATTTTTTATGTCCTCTGGGACCGCATCCCAGCTATCGCTCTTGCCTGCGTTGGGTTTAAGGTAATAATATATGTCTGAATAATCTATGCTCTGCAGATCGGGGCCCCATGTCGGAACCGGCTTCTCAAGAAAGATTTTCAGGCCCTGCAATCTTTTTTCCAACATCCACGCCGGTTCGTCCTTGCTTTTCGAGATGAACCTAACAACGTCTTCGGAGAGCCCTTTGTCTATGTGCTCATACTTTGTATTGATATCCTTAAATCCGTACCTCTGCATGTATTCGCTTTCGTTTTGAACTACTTCTGCATTTGATCCTGGCATATTTGCACCTTTATAACTGGGTTATAAAGTATAAAACAATATATTTAAGCATTCCTAATAATATGCTGATTGAAAGTAAAATAATGGATTCATCTCAAAATGCAATTAATTGGAAGTGCGTAAATATTCTTATCAATAATTATCTTTAATTGCAATTGTATGTTATCCTAGTGGTGATGTCATGGCGGTATCAAAATTTACCAACGAGTTCACGTATAAAGGATTTGTAGAGTCTGGAAGGGAGGAGGAATTCGACAAGCTTTTTGAGGCGGCAGTTGCAGATGCGAAGAAAGAATTCGGGAAAAAACATCCAATGTACATAGGTGCAAAAGAGGTATTGTCCAGTGAATTGCTGGAGGAACGCTCTCCGATAGACCGAAGCACAGTCATGGGGTATTTTCAAAAAGGCACCCGGGAGCATGCCCGACAGGCCATATCTGCCGCAAAAGACGCATTCATACCGTGGTCGTTGATGGACTATAAAAGCAGGATAAGGATATTCAGGAAAGCAGTGCAGCTATTCAGGGAAAGCAAATTCAAACTCGCAGCCATACTGAGCTATGAGAACGGGAAGTCGCGATACGAGTCAATAGGCGAAGTGGATGAAGCCATAGACTTCCTGAATTATTATGCCAATGAAATGGAAAACAACAAGGGCTACACAAGGAAAACGCTCCTAAAGGAGAGCACAAGGCGTGTGGAAGCCGGTTTTCAAGGTGCACCATCCAGTGCAGAAAACATAAGGATAATGCTGAAGCCATATGGCGTGTTCGGCGTTATAGCCCCATTCAATTTTCCAATATCCATATCTACTGGCATGAGCACTGGGGCCATGATAACCGGCAATACTGTAGTGTTCAAGCCATCCTCAAGCGACAATATGTCGATGCTAACGGGATTGGAAATATACAAGATATTCAAAGCAGCTGGCCTCCCTGATGGCGTATTCAACTATATCACTGGTCCCGGTTCGGAAGTGGGCGATGAGCTTGCAGTAAATCCCAATGTCAGCGGCATTGTTTTTACAGGTTCTAGGAATACTGGCTTAAGCATGGTAGCAAAGACATTCGCTGCAGGCAATCAAAAGGTATTCGTAGTGGAGATGGGTGGAAAAAATCCCGCAATAATCTCTAAATACGCAGATATAGACGGGGCTGTTGAAGGCACATCCAGTGCAGCATTCGGCTTTGCTGGGCAGAAATGCAGCGCATTGTCGCGCATATACGTACACGAATCAATAAAAGAGCAGTATCTAAGCAAGCTTATCGAAAAGGTCAGGTCAATGAAGATAGGCGACCCGACAAAGAAAGCCAATTTTATTGGGCCTTTGATAAGCGAATCCGCATATAAGCGCTACGTAGAATATATAGAAAAAGCGAAATCTGCAGGGCGCATACTTTATGGCGGGAAAAAAGTGGATGTCGGTTTGAACGGCATATATGTAGAACCTGCCATAGTGGAGATAAGGCATGACCATGAGCTTACGCACAAGGAACTTTTCGTGCCTTTGGTAACGATAGAAACTTATAGGGACTTTAAGGAAGCGCTGGCAATGGCCAACGACGTGGAATACGGCCTTACTGCTGCGTTATACAGTAAAAACAAGCACGAAATAAAAGAATTCTCCAACGCCATACAGGCTGGGGTCGTATACATAAACAGAAAGGTGAGTGCGACTACGGGCGCTATTGTGGGCGTGCATACTTTCGTAGGGTGGAAGGGCAGCGGGTTGACAGGAAAGGGCACCGGAAGCAGATTCTACCTGCAGCAATTTCTAAGGGAGCAGAGCCTTGCCATAAGCGTGTGATGCCAGAGGTGTAGAATTGCCTATACTCAAAGCCATAAAAAACAGGCTGCATTACGAGCATAAAGCGGTGCTGATAGCAGGCAAAGAGCTAGACGCCCGCATATCAGATTCGTTCATCAAGCGGATGATAGGTTTGATGTATGAGGACAATCTGCCGAAAAGCAGCTGCATGCTGTTTGTATCAAGGTTCAGTTCGACTGAAAGCATGTGGATGAAGGGCATGCGCTTCAGTATCGATATAATATGGCTAAATGATGGCAAGCAAATAGTCGCGATCGAAGAAAATGTGCCGCCATGCAGGAAAATCCTCTTCTGTAAAACCTATAAGCCCAATATCCCATTTAGGTTTGTGCTGGAACTAAGCGCAGGGTTTATAAAGGAAAATAGAATAACGAAATCTTCAAAAATCGAGTTCAAATAAAAAAGGAAAAGAAAAGGGAAAGAGATAATTATCTCCTTCTCCTTGCGCTTGACTTTCTTGCGCTTGATTTCTTTGCCTTCTTTGACTTAGCTCTTCCTCCCCTATTCATCTTGGTTCTGGCAACGTATCCATTGCTGTCGATGAAATATAGGAATCCATCCTCTCTCTTTATCTTTTCGCTACCTACCTTTCCCTTCCTGCCTCTTGAATTTGTCTTCATAGGTGTGCGCCACGCATACCCATCCTTGCCTAAAAAGTATAGGTATCCGTCCTCCCTATCAATTCTTTCACTTCCGACTTTTTGTGCCATTATATTCACCAATATTAATGACTTAAATAAGTTTAAATACCTATCGTCGTGGCTCCGTCAGCAAAATTTGCCATTGTCAAATGTCTAACCTGCCAGCGAGCAGAATCTTTATATATTATATAAATATTAAATTGAATGATAAAATTTACACGTTTCAACGACATAAATGCGATTTTATGGCAGATAACCCCAAAACCAAGGAAGCCAAGTCAAAACTAAGTCAACTGGCTGAAAACGGCGAAAGGCTGCTTGAAACTAAAGAATACGCAAATGCAGAGCGAACATTCCTAGAGGCTCTTATGCTGATACGCAGAAGCGGCATAGACGAAGATCCAAAAGTCAAAATCCAAAAAATAAAAATAATAAAAAATAATGGCGATTTGGCACTATCCATGAACGACCCGATAAAAGCTGCATCTATTTATTTGCGCCTAGCAAAGGAGGAATTGGATATGTATGGCAATGAGACATCTTTAAAAAATTTTTTGGATAATATGGACAAAGTCGAAACAATGCTAGATGTCATGGATCGCTCTGGCAATGCCATATACGCAGCAAAAGGTTTTATTGAAACTGGCTTAAGGTATGGCGAGTACAAGGACGTGCTGGCAAATGCAGCAAAGAATGGTAATGTGCACGCCCTGCCCAAGAAGTCAAAGGAAATCGATTACGTATTGTTAAAATCAACAGAATGCATCTATGGGTCGCTTAAAATAATAGAAAATCTTTCCATGGATCCAAATAACCGTAATTACGGTTTCTTGCTTGCGGAAATAAAGGAGTTTGGAGTATTCAATAGAGACCGCAATATACTCAAGATGTGTGCCGACATAGCCGAACGCATGCATCTGGAATAAAAATTTACCACACATGCATCAAACCCTACTAATACTTAATAAGGTATCTCTCCAAAAATTAATGGTGTTTTAATGCTGGAAATTAAACTGCTCAAGGGAACTTCTATAAAAGGATATAAACTTGTAGAAGGTTTCCCAGGCATCGGGCTCGTAGGTCCAATGGCTATAAGCTATATGATAGATAAACTGAAAATGGAGTATTGCGGATATGTCGACAGCGATAAATTTCCCCCAATGATATCCATACACGAAGGCAAGGCGATGCCTCCCGTGAGGCTGTATAGTTCCGACAAGATTAAAGTTGTAATAGTATTTGCGGAATTTGCGATACCTATATCTATGGTATACGAACTTACGCAAAAACTCTATGAATTCATCAAAGATAACGGACTTACTGAGATAATATCAATAAACGGAATGCCTACAAGTTCTGCTTCGTTAGAAGAAACCGGCATTTCCAACGACAAGGTTTATTCAATCGCATCGTCGAAGAAGCTGGCGCAGGATGCTGCAAAGGCCGGAATGATACCTATAGCTGAAGGTGTGGCTACAGGAGTAAGCGCATTGCTGCTGTTAAACGCCGTGTCATCGCAAATTGATGACATAAACATTCTTGTGCCTGTAAACCAGAACATAATAGATCCAAAATACGCCGAACTGGCAATACAGGCCATAAATAAAATATTGAACTTGAAGATAGACATAACCGAACTGGATAAGGAGTCAAAGGAGGTAGAAGCGAAAATAAAAGACCTGATAAAGAAAAGCAAGGAAACGCACGATACCTTCAAGAAAGCTTCTGAGGATAGCGGACCTTCGATGTATGCTTGATTTGATTTTTGCAGGGGTGGCAGAGTCTGGTCAGGCTTAAAGGCCACAGAAAAACGCGCAGGACTTAAGATCCTGTGGCTTAGCGCCTTCGTGAGTTCAAATCTCACCCCCTGCA
>JAJZOS010000075.1 GCA_021851985.1 Microcaldota archaeon
CTGCTATCCTCAAACGGAAGACCATTTCGGGACGCTTTAATTATTTTTACATTTCTAAATTTATCCAAGTTTCTGTGCATTGCCATTATAGCTTCGTTAGATACATCTACGTTATATAAGTGTTTTACATATTTATGTATTATAACTGAAAATCTCCCGCTTCCTGCACCTAGGTCTATACGACTTGATTGAGTCATCTGCAGTTTTATAAATCACATCTTCAGATTTCAAATTTTCTTTCAACAAGATTACACCCTAAACAACAGTTAACTCTAAAATATGAGCTATTGGCGCACAATGTAGAGTATTGCGCTACATTATCAATAACATTACCATGAATTAACTAAAAACTATTAAAATGTTAGTTTAGTCCCTTATACTTAATTTTGTCAGTAACCTAAAGAAAACAATGCGCATTAGCGAAGCTTTTATTGCCTATTCATTAAGCGTGTATTCGAATATAAATTATTAATTTATCAGCTTCTAATAAAAGCAATGATTTTGTGAAGGCGTATGACTTATTTGTAGACTGCCTGGAAAATGGGCGTGTAAAGTAAATATTCCGGATAGGCCATCACACCAGTCCAGCTAAAGCACATTTTCAATTATTTACTATGCCGAAGTTACAACCAAAAAATCGTCATATTTTTATTTCTTTACAGCAAGTGTATTAATGGCGATTAGTTCATGCCCGATATACTTTCACAGGACGATGAAGAACTTCTCAAGTTCATAGAGTCCGCAAAGCCCAAGATATATGTAGTGGGCGCAGGAGGAAGCGGTTCAAACACCGCAACGAGAATGTCCGAGCTTAATATAGAGGGGGCGTCAGTGATTGCAATGAATACCGATGCACCTCATCTTGCCAGGACAAAATCGCACAGGAAGGTCCTTCTTGGAAAAAGGATTACTAAGGGCCTTGGAGCAGGAAGCGATCCGAAGATAGGAGAGGAATCTGCACTGGAGAGCAAAGAGGACATAAGGCACATACTTAGCGACGCGCAGCTTGTATTCATAACATGCGGACTCGGCGGAGGCACAGGCACAGGTTCGGCTCCAATAATAGCCCACGAGGCAAAGGAGCTTGGTGCGCTCACTGTAGGCGTGGTCACGCTTCCATTTTCAAGCGAAGGAAGAATAAGAATGCGCAATGCGCTTGAAGGGCTTTCGCGTCTCAAGAGGGCAACGGACACCACAATAATAATACCAAATGACAAGCTACTTTCAGTTGCACCCGACCTGCCACTTAATATGGCATTCAAGATAAGCGATGAAATACTTGCCAACGCCACAAAGGGCATAATAGAGATGGTCACAAAGCCGGGAATGGTAAATCTTGACTTTGCAGACCTGAAGAGCGTGCTGAAGGACTCCGGATACGCTGTGATAGGCATGGGCGAAGCGAACGCTGCACAGACTAATGACCGCGCAACAATAGCGATAGAGAACACGCTTAGGAGTCCATTGCTTGATGTTGATATATCCACTTCCAAAAAAGCCCTTGTGAATATAGTGGGCGGCGATGACCTTACGCTCAGGGAAGCGGAGAGCGTATTCCAGAACGTATCAAGCAGGATAAGCGGCGACTCTCTGCTCAAATGGGGAGCAAGGATAGAGCCGAAGCTCCAGAAGAGCTCCCTCAAGGTGATGGTTGTGCTGGGCGGAGTGGAATTTCCTGATTACAGCGAAGACGGCATAAAGAAGAAGCTGGTCAACGACGAGCCAGTAGACCTTGACAAGATATTTGAGGAGTAAGATGAAATTCAATCCAATAAGCAAGCTGAAGGGCTTCTATTCTGACGCAAAGCACATAGCAAGCGTGAGCTACAAGCCTGACGCAGACACCTTCAAGAGGACGCTCAAGATTGTGCTCATTGGGATAATCATACTCGGTATCCTCGGATTCATAATTTCGCTTGTAATAAACAATATTATACTCTCTATCCTATAAATAGCTCAGTGTAAGGATGGAAATTAAGATAGATTTCACAAAGTCTGCCCAGGACAATGCCGGCGACTACTTCAAGCTTTCAAAGAAATTAAAGAAGAAATCCGAGGGCGCAGCATTGGCGATAAAGGATCTCGAGAAGAAGATATCAAAAATAAGGGAAAGAAAACCCGAGGTAAAAATAGTAAGGCAGATATCCGAGAAGAAGTGGTATGAGAAATTCAATTGGTTTTTAACAAGCAACGGGATGCTTGCTATAGGCGGAAGGAGCGCCCTTCAGAATGAGCTTGTAAATTCAAAATATTTTGACTCTGGCGATTTGTTCTTTCATGCAGACGTATTCGGTGCATCTGCAGTGGTTTTGAAGAACGGTTCAACAGGCGCAAGCTTGCAGGTCAGGGAGGAAGTTGCACAGTTTGCAGGATGTTTTTCAAGGTCGTGGGACAGCGGTGCGGCTTCTGTAAATGTATATGCGCTTGGAAGGGAACAGGTAAGCAAATCAAAGGAAAAGGGCTCGTTAGGCACCGGCAGTTTTCTTCTTGAAGGGGAGAGAGAGTGGTTTAAGGGCGTTGCCCTTGAACTTTGCGCCTATTCCGATGATGCAAAGCCGCCTGGGATCAGCATAGTGCCCCTGCTCACCGCCATGGCGGAGGGAATAAAAGGATACATATTAATAAAACCGGGAATCAAGAAAAAATCAGATGCAGCCAAGGAGCTATCTGAAAGGCTCAAGTTTCACGATATAGATTACATAATGCAGCATCTTCCATCAGGAGGATTTTCCATCAAGTAGGGCGTGCATTTCTTTCCCGGTTGCTGCCTACTTTTTTGCCCTTGCCACTGCCTTATTAACAAAGTCAAACGCTTCATCTGCAGACGCCCATCCGCTTACTTCGGCCCACTTTCCAGGCTCAATGCTCTTGTAATAAGAGAAGAAGTGGCCTATCATGTCGCGTGTATGTTTGGGCAGGTCTTTTGCATCAGTTATCCCAGAAAATTCCGGGTCTATCTTTTCCAGCGGGACCGCCATTATTTTGGTGTCAACTCCTTCTTCATCCTTCATCAGTAAAGCTCCTATCGGCCTTGCCATAACTGTGGTGCCCGGCGCAAATGATGCTGAGCTTATTACCATAATATCAAGCGGATCTCCGTCTTCGCCAAGACTGCCAGGCACAAAACCATAGTTGAAAGGATATACCATTGAAGTGTGCAGTATCCTGTCTACCTTTATGAATCCTGTCTTCTCGTCGTGTTCATATTTAATATTGCTGCCCTTAGGAATCTCTATAAATACTCTTACTTTTTTAGGCGCATCTTCTCCGGCATCAAGCTCCAACATTCAGTCCACCCGAAAATAATGGCGACTAACATTTAAATAGATACTCTTGCATGGCTGGTATTTAAAATCCCTATTCTTTAAATAAAATATGCAAACCAAATACATTGTTGTTCTGGGCTCCCTGATGAGCGGGCTTGGAAAGGGCGTACTCACCTCATCAATCCTGAAGCTCCTCGATTTCTACAATTACAATGTGCTTCCAATAAAATTCGATGGCTATCTGAATTATGACTGCGGCACCATGAATCCATTCAGGCACGGCGAGGTCTTTGTCCTTGATGACAAGAGCGAAGTAGATATGGATTTCGGCATATATGAGCGCTTCCTTAATAAGAATCTTACCGGAGACCTCTCAATAACTGGGGGGAAACTCTTCAGTGCAATAACTTCCAAGGAGCGCAGCGGCGATTTTCTTGGGGAGGACATACAGATAATACCTCATCTCACAGACAGCATAATAAAGCGGATAGAGAGGATAGCAGAATCAAGGAAGCCTGACGTAATGGTCATAGAGGTAGGCGGAACCGTAGGGGATATAGAAAACAGTTATTTCATAGAAGCAATGAGGCAGCTCTCGCTAAGGCATGATGTAATCTTCGTAAATTTGACATACATCCATACAACGGAAAACGGAGAGCAGAAGACAAAACCGACCCAGATAGGATTGAGGCTGCTGCTTCAATCGGGAATTAGCCCGGATTTCCTGGTATGCAGGATAAACGGAAAGCTTTTGGATAGCACAAGAGAGAAATTATCCTTGTTTTCGAACATCAAAAAGAGCAACATAATAGAGGATCCTGATATTGCAACGCTATATCAGCTGCCGATACACTTCATGTCGCAGGGATTCGATGCCAAGCTAATCCGCTCGCTTGGATTAAAATCGGCAAGGTTAAGTAGTGCAAAGGTAAATTCATGGAAAGGCAGAATAGAGAGAATAACGCATCCCGAAGGCGAGCTGAACATTGCAATCGTAGGAAAATATACATCACTTAAGGATTCCTATGCCAGCGTAAAAGAGGCGATAGTGCACTCTGGATCCGAGCTCAATGTGAAGCCGAACCTAAGATGGATAGAGTCATCAGATTTCGAAATGCGTGTTCCGGATTATTCCATATTCAAAAACACCGACGCGATAATAATGCCTGGCGGATTCGGAATCCGCGGGACAGAAGGCATGGTAAACGTAATAAGGCATGCGAGGGAGAATAAGATACCCTTCTTGGGGATATGTCTTGGTATGCAGCTCATGGTCGTTGAATTCGCCAGGAACAAGTGCAATTTCGCCGATGCAAATTCATCGGAGTTTGATCCGAATTCAAAGCATAAAGTGATAGACCTCCTACCTGGCCAGTCAAAGAAGTCCGCCAAGGGCGGCACGATGCGATTAGGCTCACAGAAATGCAGGATATTGGACAAGAATTCGATCACTTTCAAATCATATGGCTCTATTACTGTAGATGAAAGGCATAGGCACCGATATGAATTCAACAGGAAATATGCAGATATTCTGTCTTCGAAAGGGCTCGG
>JAJZOS010000008.1 GCA_021851985.1 Microcaldota archaeon
TAAGAGGAAGGAATGGAGAGAAAAATTCAGATGGCTGCTCGGGGATTTTAGGTTCCTGCCAGGAGGAAGAATACTTTTTGGTGCGGGACAGAAGAGGAATTCGACGCTCCTTAACTGCTATGTCATTCCGATAAAGGACGACACTCTGGAGGCGATATTTGACTGGTGCAAAGAAGCCGCAAGAACATATAGCTACGGAGGCGGGGTAGGAACTGATTTGAGCGTATTAAGGCCTTCGAAGTCTCCCGTGAACAATTCTGCCATAGTATCAAGCGGGGCCGTGTCATTCATGAATATATTCAGCGAAACCACGCACACAATAGGGCAGAATGGGCGGCGAGGGGCATTGATGATAACGTTGGATGTAAATCACCCGGACATAATGAGGTTCATAACTGTGAAAAGGGATATGGCGAGCGTGAGATATGCCAACATAAGCGTTAAGGTAACTGATGAATTTATGAGGGCGGTAAAGGAGGATGGAGAATTTGCATTATGGTTCGAAAACCCCGTGATTGGTCGCATTGAAAAGAAGGTAAAGGCCAGGGAGGTATGGAATGAACTGGTAAAATCTGCGCGTGACTGGGCGGAGCCAGGGCTCATATTCTGGGACACCGTGAAGAGATACTCTCCTAGCGAATACAATGGCATGAATGTTATAAGCACAAACCCGTGCTCTGAGCAGCCGCTGGAAGGATATGGAGCATGCGACCTTGGCAACATCAACTTGTCGGCTTTCGTGCTTGAGCCGTTTAGCGGCAGCGCAAGGCTTGATTGGATAAATCTTGAGAAAGCTGTGAGGTACTCTGCGCGGTTCCTTGACAATATTTTGGATTACAATGCAGACAAGCATCCGCTTAAGCAGCAGAAGGAAGCGGGCCTCTCAAGCAGGAGGATAGGAATAGGCATAACGGGGCTTGGTGACATGCTGGTAAAGATGCACATAAAGTATGACAGTGAAAAGGCCCTTGCCCTAGTAGATGACATGTTCAATAGGATAAAACTAATTTCATACGACGAAAGCTCCAACATAGCGAAGGAAAAGGGATCCTTCCCTCTTTTTGACGCAAATAAACATGTTTCAATGGGATTCATAAAAACGCTACCCGAAGCGACAAGGGAGAAGATAATGAAAGACGGATTGAGAAATGTTGCGATACTCACCGTGCCGCCTACCGGGAGCGTGTCTGTACTTGCGGGCACTTCAAGCGGCATAGAGCCGATATTTGCATTCAGCTACACGAGGAGATCAGAGTCGCTGAGCAAAGAATTCTTCAAAGTATACCATCCAATTGCCTTTGAATACATGAAGCTTTTTAACATATCAGATGAGAAGGATCTGCCGGAATTCTTCGTGCCGGCACACAGGATAAAACCTGAATTTAGAGTCAAAATGCAAGGAATAATACAAAAGCATATTGACAGTGCCATATCATCCACGGTTAATCTGCCAGAGGATACGTCCGTTGAGCAGGTAGGGGAGATATACCTCAAGGCATGGGAGTCTGGATGCAAGGGCATAACAGTATACAGGGAAGGTTCAAGGGAGGGCATACTTATAACCAATGACGAACAGGAAAAAAGCGCGGCAAAAAAAGAAAATAATAAAGAAGCATGGGACAGGGGAAGATTATTGACTGGGCAGACCATGAACATAAAGCTTCCTGATGGCGGGCTTTATGTGACTGCAAACTTTGATTCGATATCGATAAGGGAGGTATTTATAAATCTTGGAAAGACCGGTAGCGAGGAAAAGAGTTATACGGAAGCGATAGGCAGACTGATAAGCAAGTATCTGCAGATAGGGGGGGATGTGCGTGAAGTCGTTGAAAGCCTTAAAGGCATAAAATCCAACTCACAAATCACATGGGACAAGGGAATGAAGATATACAGCGTGCCTGACGCAATTGCAAAGTCTCTTGAGATAATGGCTGGTATTGCAAATCCGGGATCAACTGCAAGCCTGTTCAAAAACGCCGAAAAATCAGGAAAGCAGATGCCAATGAGCACTTCTGTTAGCAAGGACGAGGGGATAACGCCAGACGAATGCCCAAAATGCAGCGAAAACACGCTAGTGAATGAAAACGGATGTTTCACCTGCATGTCGTGCGGATTCACGAAATGCGAATAGCTCCTGATCCGCCGCCTGAAACTGAAAAACATGCAACAGATGAAAGTTGCCGTCAGCTTGTTGCTTTAACGCTTATCTTGCCGTATATCGTTCCCGGGATGCCAGTATAGGAATTTGTATAATTTATTTCCACATATCCGGTAAATATTGAACCTATCCTTCCGAAGAAAGCCGTGCCGTTCGAGTAGCATTGTATGTTGGAGAATATGTAATTTGAGCCTATGGGCATCTCAAGTATGTTTACGGGAAGGCCCGTAGCGGGAGGGTTTGTAACCTGGTTTACGGGCAGATCGTATGAGAAACTTTGTGGATTTGTGCATCCTATGGCAGTTACGCCTATCGGGTCAGAGGTTGTCTGGAGCAGATTAAGGGTGAGTAGCCCGTTCTGAGTCATAAAAAAATTCTGGCATGAAAATCCTGCGGGGAGTATGCACTCCTGAGGGGAGGAAGATGACACATTGATGAATGTGAAGAACACAACACCCACAATAGACAGTATTAGTATCGCCCACCCGTAAGTTGAAAGATACTCAATTGCACTCTGTAGCTTCATGAATCTGTTTTGAACATAAACCAATAAATAAGTAGTTATTACGGATTTGCTTGGGAGCGGCATCTGTACGTAATGTGCAGAATTATGTGGCATGCGCCTCTTGTATTCAGTCGAATTTTCTTGGATGAGGAAGGTCTTTAATACTTGTGCTTTAAGTAATATAGGAAGTTAGGTGTTTGATTTATGACGCAGGAAAGACCTTTTGACCTCTTGAACAAGTCCATAGGACAACAAGTGCTCATACGGCTAAAGAATGGTACTGACATACGCGGCAAGGTAGTTTCATTTGACGCTCACATGAACATTGTGATAGAAGGCGCAGACGAGCTCGATGGCGGCGACTTAAAGGCAAAGCTCGGAACTATACTGCTCAGAGGAGGAAACATTTTATTCCTATCCCCTGTCTAAATCTAATGTGGGCTCCTGGCGCAATGGTAGCGCGCCTGCATGGCATGCAGGAGGTTGCGGGTTCGAAAACTATGCCGAAAATCCCGCGGAGTCCACTTTGCTTAACTATAAATAGGAGTTAGGATAATAATATTTCATGCCGAATGGACATCACAGGCATAGAAAAAGGAAGGCGCACAATCACCATAAAGTCACTGCAGGACCTGTGAAGGAATGCATTAATTTATACAACAGCACAAACGCGACAGCAAAGATGCACAGGCACGTAAAAAGCGTGGTGCGCAACGACACAAAAATAGTGCATCAGGGGGACAATATAGTGCTCAGTGACGGAAAAATACTGAACCAGACAACTGAGATTAAGGGACAGTATGAAGCTGCGATGAAGGATGTATTTTTGAGTCTTGGGATCCTGCCACGCTACGAGGCGCTGAAATTCGAGATAAAGAACAATGATCTTTGGCCGCCGGACTTTATAACAAGCTTGTTCGTGAATGGGAAGCAGGTAATATTTGAACCACATTCCAGAATAGATGAACACTACCTTGCAAGGATGGAAATTTTCAAGGAGAAGTGGCCTAACTTTTATTTGATACTTATAAAAAGCAAGCTAGATAATCCAGACATGTCACATATAGACAAGAATGTGAGCGGACCTCATGGCAAGTATATAGATGAATTATGGAATCTGCCGTACATACATACATCAAAAACCGAATATCAGAGCGACTCCAAGATATGGAAGAAAAAATTCGTTGAGCTGCTTGAGGACCTTGTCAAGAATAGGGCCGATAATCCAGCAAGGGAAGAATATATTAAAGCCCTGAAAGGGATGAGAAGAGATGGCAGAGATTTTGATGCAGGAACAGATTCTGCATAATACAGCCATATCGATCGGGAGCACACTTGCTGACGCGCACTGCCATCTAGATATGTTCGCAGACCCGAATACTGTGATAAATGATTCAGTTATTGGCGGAGTGAGTCTCATCATAACTGCAGGAGGAAGCAAGAAATCAAGCCTTGAAGCTGCAAGGATTGCGGATGGAAAAGTCGTGTTTGCAGTCATAGGGATAGATCCGTCAAATGCGAAGGAAGATGTCGATTTTATAGTTGACATTAAAAATGTGCTAAAGTCCAACAGAAACATAGTAGGCATAGGCGAGATAGGGCTTGACTATAAAATAGACGTTGAAAAGGAGATACAGAGGAAGGCATTTAAAAGGCAGATAGGAATCGCAAAATCGTTTAGCATGCCGATAGTAATTCATTCAAGAGGGGCTATTGACGACGTAATTGAAATAGTGAAGGAGAGCGGCGTAAATAAGGCTCTGTTCCACTTTTTTGAGGGGAATGAAATACAGGCAAAGACACTTGCTGAAATGGGAAACCTCATATCACTGCCTCCGCAGGAATCCGCGCGGAGGAAAAGGATTATAAACTCTCTAGACATAAGGAGTATCGTTGTTGAAACCGACTCGCCTGTTGTTGGAAAGAGCCCGCTTGATGTGATAGGCACTATCGGGTGGATAGCAGAATTGAAAGGCATGGAATTTAAGGATGCTGCATCTGCAATTACGGAAAACGTTAAAAAGCTCTTTTCCATATGATATAAGGCTGGGCCTGTAGCTCAGCTTGGATAGAGCAGCACCCTTCTAAATTCTGAAGAAAGGTGATGGTCGTGGGTTCAAATCCCATCAGGCCCGAGCGCAAAGAAATGTAAAGTGATTAAATGGAGAACAATCAAGAAGCAGATGCGAAGATTACGCAGATAAAGCAGCAGATCGACGTTTTGCTGAATGACAACAGCGTTCCGAGGAATGTCAAGAACGCCCTTAGCGAGGCGAGGAAGGCTCTCGACCAGCCAGAAGCGGAATACACTGTGAGATCTTCTGCTGCCACATACAAGATTGACGAAATAAGCAATGACATAAACCTGCCGCCTTATGCAAGGACGGTAGTGTGGAACCTACTGAGCATGCTCGAATCTATCAAGGAGTAGCCAGATTTAAATAGCAGTACTTGATCTTTTCTTCGGCGATGAATTTAAAAGCCGAGTAACGTTGGTTTTTATCCCATTTTTACAAAAAGTCACTCCAAAAATTGATAAGGCCCGCATTACTAACTGTACGAATAATTTTGAAAGATATAAATCTCTATTATTTAAGTTCCGTCTTGTTCTCCGATCGGACAAAAACCGCCGCTGGTAAGCGACCCTTCATATCCTGCTCCACCGTTGGTACTGCTGCCCGGCAACCAACACAGAGTCACAGGACTATCGCCACTAACCCAACCTGGGCAGTCATTAGCATTCTGCACACCTGCTTCTGCACATAGATTAGTTGTCTGACCATTTATTACGCAAAAGCCATCAACATTGATACTAACAGAACCTGGAAGGAATCCTGTACCATAGCATCCCGGGCTAGGAGCAGTAGAAGTATATTCGGCATTTTCAATTATATCGCCATAGAAAGTTATCGTTGCAGGATTGTTTGGACCGGCATATGCGCCATTTCCTAATGCAGTCCATTGGCTAAACGCGTAACCTGATGCAGGTGTTGCAGTTATTGTAACAGATGTCCCATATTGGTATCCTGAAGTGCATGCGCCTGAATAAAATGAACTTACAGATTCAGTTCCGCCGCCTGTGCTGCTTTCAAGAGTCAATGAATAACATATAGGGTTGTAGTTTGCATTGTAATTAGTTATTCCAGAAGGCATTGTAAATCCATACGCATTATTTGAACTTCCGCATCCTGGATAGTTGTTTGGATAGTAATTAGTGAAAAAATACATGTAGGAGCTGAATGTCCAGCCAGAAGCTGCTGCCGAATACAGGCAAACAGTGTTGCCAGGGACTACATTTTGCATTGTAAGCGTTGAAGTTGAGGTTCCAGAGCAGTAGGACGGCATTGGATTGGCTTGCGGATTACATATCTGTACAGGATTACCAGAAGAATCAAGTTCCGCTATTTCTGCGTTAGATTGTCCTGCGGAAGGGTTTGGCGAAAGGGAAACGCTTGGGTTGTAGTTTGCATTGAAGTCTATATTCGAACTAGACATTGTAAACCCATATGGATTATATATTGAACTTCCGCATCCCGGATAATTATTTGGTGGTATTTGAGTGAAGAAAGCTTCATAGGAGCTGAATGTCCATCCTGGAGCCGCGTCTGTAGTAAGGCATACAGTATCTCCTTGATTGACTCCAGACATTGTAAGCGTTGAAGTTGAGGTTCCCGAGCAGTAGGACGGCATATTCCCAGCTCCAGGATTGCAATCTTGGCCGTTGGTTAGATCTTGTATTGCTGCATTTGTCTGTCCTGCGGAAGGATTTGGCGAAAGGGAAACTGAATATGAAACAGCGCTTGGAGGTATGGTTATTTGAAGCATGGAGTTCGTTGAACATATATTCGGATTAAATGTAACATCACAAGCTTGAAGCTGATAATTACCTGATGCGAAAGTTCCTACATCATATGAGAATGTGCCCGCGCTCTGACCGAGCCATCCACCATAAACACCGTTGCAAGGGCCCCCATAGGAATTAGTCTGGCACCAATATAGTGCAACGTCATCAGAAGTTATTGAAGTGATTCCGGTAGCATAATCTGGATTTCCTTCTGTATCCACGCTTTTCTGAAGTGATAATGAAACTATTGGCGAATATACAGCTTCTATGACTCCGCTAGAAACTGCGCTTGCGGTTGTCTGCTTTGAAGTGGTGCTCTGGACTGAAGCTCCTCCGCTCGTAACCCACTTGAATGTGGCCTGTGGCGCGCCTGGATATGAAGATGCTATGTTGTATGATATGCTTTTTATGAAGTCCACATATGAACCGCTCGGATATGCAACTCCGTTAAGCACTATATTTGCTGTGCTTGGCTCAGAAATGAGCTCAACCTGAAAGAGAGGTAGTGTTGGGGAGACATAGACGACTGCTGATCCGGTTGTGTTTAGCGTTGGGCATCCGCTCTTAGCGCACTGCGAATATGAGAGCTGGAATCTTGGCTGAAGCTGCGAACCTGCGCCGGGTGCGAAGTTCTGTATTATTGCATTGCAGACGACAAGTGAGCCTTGCGGCGCGTTTGCCGGAAGGCATTCGC
Source organism: Microcaldota archaeon (assembly GCA_021851985.1). The sequence continues at coordinate 7,202 of JAJZOS010000008.1, forward strand.
CATGAGAATACGTTTGGGATGAAGTTGGAAATACCGTGAAAGCGTTGCCTGGTGCAAAGTACATTGTTGTGCCGAGGTTGTTGGTGAAGACGGCTATTGCCGATGTCTGAAGCGCGTTTGACGAAACTGCAAACTGCTGGCAGTCCAGCTGCGCAGATATGAAGCATGTTGAAGGCGTGAATGTAGAGGTCTTTCCCTGAAGGAAAAGCACAGCTATTATTCCGACGACTATCACAAGAATTACTATTGCCAATGAGAATGATGACAGATACTCTATGGAACTCTGGTTCTTTGAGCGTTTATGCATGGGTTTTACCTGCAACATTTACTTTGATATGTATTGATTTTATACGGCAAAGATTTATTAAAACGCTGTGATGAATGCTTGCTGCGTCGTGCATCTGCACATGCAAGTTTTGTTTAACCCAGCTCAGTTTATATAAATTTAGGCGCAGATTATGCTGGGGATGTTTCAATGACAGATAGTGATCTTGTTGCAGAACTGGCAAAGAGGCTTGTGGGGATAGCGATAATCAGCTCGGACATAAATGACGGGGACTTGAATGGAAAGGACATGGAGGCGCTTATAGGCAAAATAACTGTTTTTTTTGAGAATGCTGAAAAACCTGCAATATTGACTAGGGAGGTGCTTTTGCTGCTTGAAGGCGCGAAGGATACTAAGAATGAGATTACGGTGGAAATAGCTGCGCTTCTTGATTTTAGGCCTCTGGCAAAGGAAACGGAAGAAAATTTCATGATACGAAGCGTGCATGGTCAGAAGACCGATGGCACAGTTGCGGACTTCACGCGCCATTTCAGCGATAGGCTCGAGCAGGTGAAATCGATGATACAATCGGGCCTGAATAATAACACAGTTGGGATGCTGCAGGGAATAGAGGATATGAAGAGATTCACCGTTGGAAGGGAGATAGTGATAGCTGGAATGGTCTATGAAAAGTCAATTACAAAGAACGGGCATATTCTTGTTACTGTGGATGATGAAACAGGACGCGTGAAGGTTCTTTTCGCAAAGCCATCGAGAGAGGTGACGAATAGCGCAGCCGCAACTCTTTTCTCAAGCGCTTACAAAATAATTAATGACGAGGTAATAGCGGTAAGGGGGAAGGTGTCTGGAACAGATTTTATAATAGCGAAGTCGCTGATGTATCCCGGCGTGCCTGTGCATCAGCGCAAAAAAATAGAAGAAGACATATCGATAGGTTTTTTGTCGGATATACATGTGGGGAGCAAGCTATTCATGCAGAAGCAGTTTGACAGGTTTACAGAATGGATGAATGGAAAATTCAAATACAGGTCCGATTATGCAGGCAGGATAAAATATGTGGTAGTCAGCGGGGATCTTGTTGATGGCATAGGGGTATATCCGAACCAGGACAGGGAGCTGGCAATAGATGACATTTACCTGCAATATAAAAAACTGTTTGAGATGCTTGGAAAGATACCGGAATATGTCCACATATTCCTGCTGACTGGAAACCATGATGCTGTGCAGCGGGCGGAGCCGCAGCCGGAGCTTCCAAGCGAGTTCTGCAAGGATTTTATGCTTGAGAACATGCACCTTGTCTCGAATCCAGGATATATGACTCTGCATGGCATGCGCATACTCGGGTATCATGGGACATCACTTGATTCCGTAATACAGGGAATACCGGGATGCAGCTATTCGAGGCCCGAGGAAGCGATGGTTGAGGTGCTGAAAAGAAGGCACCTGTCCCCGATATACGGAGACAACCCGATAGTCCCTTCAAAAAGGGATGAGATGGTGATAGACCAGGTGCCGGATATATTGCATATGGGCCATCTTCACAAGAACGGATATTCAGAATATCACGGCACACTGATAGTCAATAGCGGAACATGGCAGTCCAGAACGTCGTATCAGGTAAGGCTTGGACATATGCCGACACCTGCCGTGTTGCCGGTGTATGAAGCAGGCAGGATGGAGCTTGGGACTGTTGACTTCAACAATGTATTCGAGTGATTTTATGGCGATAAAAGAATATTTTGATACGCTTTCCTTGGAATTCAACAAGGCGTACGGAGTTGCAAAGGAGGCAAGATTGAAGGGATTTGACCCTAAAGAAATAGTAGAGATATATCCTGCCCCAGACCTTGCCAGCAGGGTTGAAGGGCTTATAGGCATTGAGGGCCTGGCCGAAATAATAAGGACGCTAGCAAAAGGGCAATCCAGAAGCAAGCTTGCATTCAATGTAGTGGAGGAGATATGCAAGGATCCAAGGTTTGATACATATGAGCTAATAAAAAGAATAGAACTTGCAGTGCGGGTAGGCGCGGCAATACTTACCGAGGGGGTTCTCGTAGCTCCCACAGAAGGGATAACGGGCATCAAAAGATACAAAAATTATGACGGCACAGACTATATAGCCGTACTCTATGCCGGTCCAATAAGGGGCGCAGGAGGGACATCGGCGGCACTGTCCGTGGCGCTGGCGGATTATGCGAGAAGGATATTCGGTATTGGAAGATACAAGCCGACCATGGATGAAGTGGAAAGATATGTTGAGGAGGCTGAACTGTACCATACAAGAGCCGCAAGGCTGCAGTATAAACCATCGGATGACGACTTAAGGACCATAGTGAATAATTGCCCTGTATGCGTTGATGGGGTATCTACCGAAAACCTCGAAGTGGGAGTGCATGCCAACATAAAAAGAATTACTTACGAAGGAAAAGAGGTAATGATACCAAATAGGGTAAGAGGAGGGGTACCTTTGGTTCTATGCGAAGGAATAGCCCAGAAGGCGAAGAAGCTGATGAAGGAGGTGAAGCCTTTCGGGCTTGAATGGGACTGGCTCGGCAATATCATAAAGATAGACATAAAGAAATCGGAAAGTGAGAAACAGTCGTCTACATTTCTTGATGAACTCGTTGCAGGCAGGCCGATACTGGCTTATCCTGATTTTATCGGAGGCTTCAGGCTTAGATATGGAAGAAGCAGGATGACGGGCATAGCAAGCAAGGGCTTCAACCCTGCAACGATGATACTTACACTGGGATTCATAGCAGTAGGAACGCAGTTAAAGGTAGAATTTCCGGGAAAAGGATGCATTGCAGTTCCTGTTGATTCCATAGAAGGGCCTTTTGTCAGGCTGAAATCCGGAGAGGCTTTGAGGATAAACGACGCGGAAAGCGCAATTAAGTACAAGGAGGATATAGAAAGCATAATCTCGATAGGGGACATGCTCGTGACTTTCGGTGATTTCAGGAAGTCGAACTCGCAGCTCAAGCCGACCAGCTATGTTGAAGAATATTGGGAAGGCCAGCTTGCAAAATCAGGATTCCAGGGTCACGTGGACAACGCAAAGATAGGATTTGATGAATCTTACAGGCTTTCTTTGGAATATGGCGTGCCGATACACCCAAAGTTTCTTTTTGAATTCCAGGCGGTAAGCGGAGGCATGATACGCAACCTTGCAATGCACATAATACGCAATTCCGAATTTTCCGGGGAGGGCATATACGACATGAGCGACATGAGGATAGGTAATGACAAGGAAATAAAGAGGACCCTGGAGCTGCTTAATGTCCCCCATAGGATTGAGGAGGGCAGGATATTTATAAAGAGCGATTTTGCAAAGAGCCTTGTCGCCTCGTTGGGGTTTGTGGATACTGACAAAATTAAGCTTAAGGTAAATGAGCTGGTGACGGACGGATATGACACATCGGTAAATGACGCATTATCGCTGCTTGGCAAAGTTTCCGCATTCCAAATACCGAAAAGATCCACTTATATCGGAGCAAGGATAGGAAGGCCGGAAAAAGCGAAGGAGAGGCTTATGAAACCGGCCCTGAATGTCCTATTTCCTGTTGGCTCATTCGGAGGAAGGGACAGAAACATAACCTCTGCATATACTTCACAGTCAAGAAAATTCAGGAGCGACATAAGTGTGGAAATAGCGCGGTACAGGTGCAGGAACTGCAAAAGAATAATGCCGGCCCAATTCTGTTACGACTGTGAAATGCGCACAGCGGTTGAAAGATCTTGCACAAACTGCGGTTCGCTGTCCGATACATTTATTTGCGGAAAGTGCGGATCCGGGACGGTGGGATATGAAATCAGGGGCATAGACATTGAAAAAATAGCGTCAATGGCAATGAAAAAGACGGGATTGGGGACGCTTCCTAAAGTCATAAAGGGGGTAAAAGGAATGATGAACAGGGACAAGGTCGTAGAGCCCCTGGAAAAAGGAATACTGCGGACCATTAACGGCGTATATATATTCAAAGACGGGACCGCGAGGTTTGACGCTACAGACGTCCCGATAACGCATTTCTATCCGAATGAAATTGGCGTAAGCGTGGAAAAGCTCAGAGAGCTTGGATATGATAAGGATTGCCTTGGCAATGACCTATGCGACGGTGAACAGCTTGTTGAACTAAAGCATCAGGACGTGCTTATCAACAGGCATGGGGCGGAATACATGCTGAAGATAACACACTTCGTAGATGCAGAGCTGGAGAAGATTTATGGATTGAAACCTTTCTACAACGCAGCAACCATAACAGATTTGGTTGGAAAGCTCACTATAAGCCTTTCGCCGCACACGTCATGTGGGGTGCTCAACAGGATAATAGGCTTTACTGAGGCGTATGTGGGATTCGCCCACCCTTATACAATATCGGCAAGGAGAAGAAACTGCGACGGAGATGAGGATACCACGATGCTGCTTCTCGATGCGCTCATAAACTTTTCTAGGGAATTCCTTCCGCAGAGTGTCGGAGGAACGATGGATACGCCGCTGATACTTACGGTCAACCTTGATCCGCGCGAAGTTGATGATGAAGTACATGCAATGGAAACAGTAAGCAGATACCCCATGGAATTTTATGAGAAGACGCTTGCATGCGCATCTCCAGGAGAAGTGAAGATTGAGTGTGTTGAAGACCGCCTTGGAACCGAAGAGGCATTCAGAGGCATAATGTTCACGCACGGAATATCATCAACAACGGTGAGAAGCTCCCCAAAGAGATCCACATACACTACGCTGAAGACCATGAATGAAAAAGTGGAGGCGGAATTCAGGCTGATGAGCATGCTTGAATGCGTGGACATACGCGACGCGGCGAGGAAGGTGATAACAAGCCATTTCATGAGGGACCTCATAGGCAACATGCATTCCTTCTCAAATCAGCAGTTCAGGTGTTCGGTGTGCAATGCTAAGTACAGAAGAGTGCCGATTGCAGGAGTATGCGCAAAGGAAGGAGGAAAGCTGCTTCTTACAATATCAAAGGGCAGCATAGAAAAATACCTGGATGTTGCAACGGGGCTTGCTGACAGATACGGCCTGGACAATTATATAAAGCAGAGGCTATACCTTATTAAAATGGAAATAGACGGAGTATTCAGCGGAACGGTGAATGATGAAAACATGAATTCGGAGAACCAGCAGTTCAGCTTGATGAAATTTATGTAGTTGAAAGCAATGGATGTGATAGTTGGAGGCACGTTTGGATATTTGCATTCAGGACACAAGGCACTGCTTAAAAAGGCGTTTGAGATAGGAGATTTTGTGTGCATCGGGCTTACCACGGACAGATACGTGAAAATGAATAAGAATGCGGATATACCTGTTTACACCGAGAGAAAAAGGATTCTGGAGGATTTTGCAAGAAGGCAAGGTAAAGGATTTGAAATCGTGCCGATCGATGATGGATTCGGACCTTCAATCACTGGAAAGTTTGATGCAGTGGTGGTAAGCGAGGGCACCATAAAGGGCGCGCTTGAGATAAACAGGATTAGAAAGGAAAGGAGGCTCGAAGAACTGGAGATAATCAAGATAGGCTATGTAATGGCGGATGATTCGATTCCAATATCCACATCGCGCATAATCCGCAAGGAGATAACTGCGGAAGGGAGGCTCATTGCAAGAAAGCGGAGGAAGAGCATGGCCTGAAGCAAATATAGAAGATTTTTATTTATTTTGTATATTTTATTGAAATTTCAACTTTTTATTGAAAAAAACAAATATTTATATATTAGTTTGACTATAATTGCATCATGGTTTTGGAAGAAAAGATTGTATTAAAGACCATGAATAGGCCGAGCAAGGAAAGCGTTGACAAGTTATCGGAATGGTTCTGCCAGGTGCTTGGCCTCGGAAGCAAGGACAATGAGCTTGAGCCCGAAATACTCAAGGCAGTAATAAGCGGAAGCGTTGTAGGAAATGGGATTACAAGCAAGGACCTGAACACGGAGCTTGAAATCCCGAGAAGCACGGTAATATACCATCTTAACAGATTCATATGTTCAGGGATAGTTGTAAGAAAAGGGAGGAAATATTATCTTAGGTCTGAAGACATGAAAGGCACGATTGAGGAGCTCCAGGCGGACATGGAAAGGGAGTTTGTGCGCATGATGGAATTCGCGGACAAGATGGACAAATTGCTTGAAGATGATTTTCATGGGAGAAAAAGATCCAAAAGATGAAACCAAAAAGAACACGGAAAGGGAAGGAGGCGAGGGAGCAGGAATTTCCGCTGAAGCTGCTGCAGAAAAAGAATGCGCAGAGACCAAGGACAGGCTCCTCAGGATGGCTGCGGAGTTTGACAATTACAAGAAGAGGGTTGCAAAAGACATAGATATTTCAAAAGACTCCGGAAAGGCGGAGGTGATTGCGCGCCTCCTCCCAACGATAGATGAATTCGAGCTTGCGCTGGGGTCTTCGGATGAGAAGGATGAACATATGAAGGGGATGGCACTGGTGTTTTCCAACCTGATTTCGTCGCTGAAACAGTTTGGACTAAGTGAGATAGATGCAAAGGGGAAGTTTGACCCGTATAAGCATGAGATAGTACTTACAAGAAAAGGGAGTGGAAAGGAGGATGGAGTGATAGTTGAAGTGGTAAGAAAAGGTTATATGATGAATAATATAATGCTTAGGCCTGCATCCGTAATAATAGCAAAATCGGATGCCGAAGGCTGAAAAATAAAAAAGTTGGTAATATGAAAATAATAGGAATAGATCTTGGAACTTCGAATTCTGCTGCAGCTGTGCTTGAGGGAGGAAGGCCGGTCCTTATACCAAGTGCGGAGGGGACCTCGCTTTATGGAAAGTCTTTTCCAAGCTACGTTGCCTTCACTAAAGAAGGAGACAGGATTATGGGAGAACCCGCAAAGAGGCAGGCGGTGGCCAACCCTGAAGGCACGGTGAATGCCTTCAAGAGAAAGATAGGCACCGACTTCAAATATAAGATTTGGGGAAAAGATTACACGCCACAGGAACTGTCTGCAATGCTTCTGCAGAAGATAAAAAAGGATGCTGAAGCGTTCCTGGGCGAGGAGGTTAAGAAGGCCGTGATAACAGTGCCTGCATATTTTGATGACAATCAAAGGCAAGCCACGAAAGATGCAGGTGAGATAGCCGGACTTGAAGTTGTGAGGCTTGTGAATGAGCCCACCGCAGCGGCGCTTGCGTACGGAATTGACAAATTGAGCAAGGATATGAAGATATTAGTATACGACTTTGGAGGCGGCACGCTTGACGTTACTATAATGGAATTTGGAAACGGCGTGTTTGAAGTGAAGTCAACGAACGGGGATACGCATCTCGGAGGCACGGACATGGATAATGCAATAGTAAGCTTCCTTCTTGAGGAAATAAAAAAGACGACAGGCATAGACGTCTCAAAGGACAGGCAGGCGATGCAGAGGATAAGCGAGGCTGGAGAAAAATCCAAGATAGAGCTTTCTACGACGCTGGGAAGCGAAATAAACCTACCTTTCCTGACCATGGGGCCGGGAAACTCACCAGTGCATTTCACATATAAGCTCACTAGGGCGAAGCTTGAGGAGATAGTGGTGCCCATAGTAGAAAAAACCACAAAGCCGGTGATGCAGGCGCTAAAAGACGCGCATCTTGAGCCGAACCAGATAGACAAGGTAATAATAGTTGGAGGACCTACGAGGATGCCAATAGTGCAGAGATACGTGGAGCAGCTTCTTGGAAAGAAAATTGAACGTGGAGTCGACCCGATGGAAGCCGTGGCTTTCGGAGCCGCGATACAGGCAGGGGTGCTTACCGGAGAGATAAAGGATATAGTATTGCTGGATGTGACTCCGCTTTCCCTGGGAATAGAAACTCTTGGAGGGGTAATGACCAAGATCATAGAGAAGAATACCACAATACCGATAAAAAAGACGCAGACCTTTACTACGGCTGAAGACAACCAGCCTGCAGTGGATATCCATATCCTGCAGGGAGAGAGGACGATGTCAAAGGACAACATAGAGCTTGGAAAATTTGGGCTTACAGGAATACCGCCTGCACCGAGGGGCGTGCCGCAGATAGAGGTCTCGTTTGACATAGACGCAAATGGGATACTTCACGTTAGCGCAAAGGACAAGGCGTCGGGAAAGGAGCAGACCATGAAAGTCGTGGCCCCGAACAAGATGAGCAGAGATGAAATAGAAAAACGTATCAAGGAAGCTGAAAAGTTCGCCGAGGAGGACAAGATGAAGTTTGAGAGTTCGCAGGCGAGGAACGAGGCCGAAAGCATAGTCTACACTACAAACAAAAGCCTCAAGGAATTCAAGGATAAAATGCCTAAGGAAGTGTATGAAAAGGTTGAAGCTGCAAAGAAGGAGGTTGAAGAATCCCTTAAAGGAGATAATTACAGCGACATAAAAAGCGCTGTGGAGAAGCTGAAGGAAACGCTGCAGGAAATAGGATCGAGCATGTATGGAAAGGGAGGGGCGGAAGGAACCGGAGGGGGCGGAGATGCAGGGACCGAAAGCGGACAACCGGACGGAAACGCAGAAGGGGGCGGAACGTGAACTGAGATGTAGTTGATTTTCTGGCAAAAGATTATTACAGTTTATTGGGAGTGGGAAAAAACGCCAGTCAGGACGAGATAAAGAGGGCTTACAGGGAGCTTGCCATGAAATACCACCCCGACAGGAACAAGGACAAGGATGCGGAAGCGAAATTCAAGGAGATAAACGAGGCTTACGCTGTGCTCGGGGACGAGCAGAAAAGGAAGCAGTATGATACATACGGGCCTTCGGGATTCGGGCAGAGGTTCAGCGAAGAGGATATATTCAAA
>JAJZOS010000076.1 GCA_021851985.1 Microcaldota archaeon
GCTTTTTGACGTCAACATAACCATAAATTCTAAGAATCTCGGGCTAGTTGGAACATTCCGCGACATAGAGGCGCAGATGCTGGTGTTCAAAAACCCCAAAGGGGTAGTCAAATCGATATTTTTTATACCTGAAATACATTACGGACCTATGGGCACGATAGGCAGCAGCAATTTTCCATACATGCTTGAGTATCATGGCATTGCAAAACATAAAGCAAATACTTTCATAATGCACCCTGCAGTGAGCGAGGACAATACTGCGTCCTATAGTTCCCAATACGCAAAGGTCGTAAAGGCTTTCGACGAATGCTTTGCCAACCTTAAACGCGTGGAGTGCAAACAGTTTACTTTTGCCAGGTCCGGCCATAACGGTGCTACGATAAATGTCCTTGGATTCGGGCCAGTCGGCTTGGCGACACTTAGCCGCGCGCCAAGGGTCACCGAGGATATAACGTCAGAGGCTTCTGCACTTTTCAAAAAAGCGCTGGAGGCAAACATGCAAACGCCTATATTGATAGACGCGCATAATTCGCGCTACGAGACTGCTCCGCTAGCGGAATTGGCAGCAGTAAAATTTGACTCGCCCATAGCAAAGGATTATCTGCATGCAATAAAGTACACAAATAAGATATTGCACTCAGGCAAAAGCATGCGCTTTGGATCATCGAGCATGGATCTTTACAACAGCCTGCACGAACCAAAGGATCTTGCACCTGGAAATTTGAATGTAGCTATTTTCAAATTCAACGGCTTTAGTTACTGCATCATACACATAAACGCAAATAACCTGCTCCCAAGCCTCAGGTCTGCGGTATTGAACAGCGTAAAGGATAAATACGGGATAGACGCAGAAATGTATACGACTGATACTCATTACGTAAATTCGTTTAGGGACACCGCAAGCAACGTATTCGGAAGCGTGACGAAGGAAAACGCTTTCCTTAAGGCATTGTATGGATGCATTGACGATGCACTTGCAGATATGGAAAATGTCAATCTTTATTACGGCAGGTCAATAATCAAAAACTTCAGGGTATGGGGCACAAATGAGAGGGATAGGATAATAACCGCAATAAACTCGATGCTGGCTATCGCAAAATTGCTGGTGCCGATAACGATAATAATCGGTTTCTTCATAGCTGCCTTAGTCATATCGCTGATATGATTGGATTTAATGCGTTGATCAAATGATGAACCTGTTTTCTATTTACATTTCTGCATTTCTGATTTCTGCCTTCGCTATTGTCTTTTATGTTTTTGAATACGTATTAAAATCTAGGTATTCAAACATCGCATGGGACGTTGGGATTTTTTCAACAGGGATGATTCTATTCTATCTGTTTGCATCAAGACCAGGATACGCAGTTGCCTTTGCTTTGGTGCTAGCCCTATCGACGATACAGGTGCACTTCTATGGTTTGCGCGCGAGAAGATTTATTACGTCTCTGGTCGTGCTTGAGGCTGCTTTGGCAATCTTGATAATATTTGGGTTGATTCCGTTGCAGTACTGCCTTGCAGCGCTTGCATTTGGGATCTTAGGGCCGTTTCTTTATAAAATAATATGGCACCACAAGACAGTAAGAAGGAAAATCTACGTTAACATAGAGATATTGAGGGATTTAGTGCAGATTGCCGTGGGAGCAGTCTTGATTATTATATTGCTATTGGTAAAATTTGAATACGCAGGCGCAATCATACTTATACTTGTTATGGCGGCATATTCGATTAACGGAACGCTCTCTGCTCTCAAAGGATCAGGCGCGCTAAGGCTATTTTCCAGAATAGAAAAACCTGGAGTCACATATGGGCAGGGAGCGCTTTTCATAAGCATGGGCCTCCTATTGTTTTTAGGGGTGTTCAGGTCTGCGAATTTGGATATATTCTTCGTAATAGCGCTGTATTTCGCAGATGCAGCTGCAACAATAGTCGGCTTGTCGATAAGGTGGCCTAAATTGCCATACAATAAAGGGAAATCGGTCGCAGGGACGCTAGGTTTTTTTGCATGCGCCTCTCTTGGTTATTTTTTCATAGGCCCATACGCCTTCGTATTTGCGGCCATACTTGCATTTATAGAGAGCCTGCCGCTTGGCAACAGGCTTGATGACAATATCGTCCTCTCTGTAGCATTTATCCTGCTTTCATACATCCTTATAGCCGGCTAATTGCATAATCTTCAGGAATTCACGCTCGTTGCTGCTATCATCCCCTTCGCCATTTTCTGGCGTCTCCATTATAAGGCATTTGTCATTGAGATAGCCGCTTTTAAAAAGATTTACAAACCCATGTTCGCCAATAAAACCCTTCCCGATGTGCCAATGCCTGTCCAAACCGCTGCCCAGACCGAACTTTGCATCGTTTAGGTGTATCAAGCCTATCTTATCCAAGCCCATGCTGCGCTCTATTTCTTCAAACATGCTTTTTACGCCTTTTTCTGTGCGCATATCATAGCCTGCAGCGAATGCATGGCATGTATCTATGCAGATGCCCATATTTTTGGAGTTTACGCCAGACATTATTTCAGCCATTTCGTTGAAGCTTGACCCTAAGCTGTTGGTATACCCTGAAGAATTCTCAAAGAGGATTCTTACTGATCCGGCCGCGCGCATGACCCTTTTTGAGAATTCGGTTATGCGCTCGATGCCTGCTTCTCTTCCGGAACCAACGTGTGACCCCATGTGTACGACGATGCTTTGTATTCCAAGTGCCTTGCAATTTTCCATGTTGCCAATTAGCAGTTCTATGCTCTTCTCCCACGTATCCTGCTTCGGCGAAGCTGGATTGCATAGGTATGGTGCATGCGCGAAAGGTATGGAGTCGAATTTCTTTGAATATTTGAAAAACTTTTTTCCTTCAGAGTCATCTACGCGGTTTGCTTTCCATGATCTTGCATTTGCCGTGAATATTTGAAACGCCCCATAGCCTTTTTCACCCGCATGCAGGGCCGCATTTGATATCGAACCGGATATGGACATATGGAAGCCGTATCTTATTGCCATTGTTTATTACACCTATGTGTTATACTCATATCATATGTGCAAGAATACCGCTATTCAAGTAACTTAAACTCATTTAAAAACCTTTTCTTTTAATTACTATCTACTTTTGAATGTGTGGGGTGCTTTTTTGGTCAAACAACGTGGTTTCAGTTTATATGATATAGAGGATTACTTAAAAGAGGCGGGTGCGGAAAAGATAAAGGAGGGCGCAATTCTGACGTTTGAGCAGGAATTGGAGGATACTGTGAAAAATTTGGTAGGCGAAGCAAAACTGTATGCTGATTATGCTGGAAGAAAAAGCCTGATAACCCATTCTGATATAAATCTTATAAGCCATAGGCCCATAAACGGGCTGCACGGCAATGCGTTCTATGGGAGCCATAGGATTAAGAGGGTGCGAAGGAGCGCTGCGCGCCTTAATGCCAAAAAGATAAGGATTAGGTCGCGCCTTTAAAGCAACGCCATGACCTTTAATCCGAATGCTAAGGCCACGAACCCTATTTCTATAATCCACATGTAAAGCGATACCTCCCATTCCCTGCATCTCTTTATGTTCATTATTATGTGCGTCCAGCTGTAGATCTTTTTGCCGTAGGGAGGCAGGAACGTACCATCCTTCTGGACTTTTCCAAGATCGGTAACCTTGAATTTTTTTCTTGCATGCAGTATGAACTCTATTATCCACGGCATTGATATTATGAGCCCAAACGACTCCATGTTGCCTATTACCATTGCGCCTACAAGGGCAGCGCCAACGCCGTATGTAAAACTATCTCCCGGAAGCACCTTTGCAGGGTATACGTTGAATAGGAAAAACCCGAAAATCGATGCGGACAATATTGCGGATATAAGTGCGCCGGAATATGTGCCTGCAGGCATGAATATGCTGTATATCAGCATCGCAAGGCTTGCTATCAATCCTGTGCCAGTAGCTATGCCGTCGAATCCACCCAAGAGATTGAATGCATTGGCGGCAAATATTACCGCAAGCGGCAGTATGATCAGCGGATATAGTATGCCGAACGACACATTGCCTATGAGTGGCAGGCGTATCACAGAAACGCCAGCATTGACGGCAACTAAGGGTATTGCGCCGATTAACGTAAGCAGCGGCTTCTGCCATTGCTTAAGGCCCTTCCTAGTATCCATCATATCTGTAGACTTTACCATTTTTGCCTTGACATTGACGTCGTCAAGAAATCCTACAAGCGATATCAGCACTACCGCCAATATAGTAGCAAAAAGGTATACGAGCGAGGCATTGGGAAGATAGAATGGATGTGCGGGGGATGGAAATCTTGTCCCGAATACGTATGTAAATATCCCTATGGCAAAACCAAATGCCACTGCAAGCCCTCCGCTGCTCGGCAATGTCGGCTTGCTTTTCTTGTTGTGGTCCGGTGATGTAACTCCAGACTCAAGCATGTAGCTTTTTATGAAAAGCGTCGCTATTATAGTTATTGCAAATGCAGCCAATGATGGTATTATTATAGTAAGGTAAGTATGATACACGTGACCAACCCATAACGTATTAAATTAGTATATCTTAAACAATAATCTATTATAAATAGTGTTAATATGAAAAGGTGCATGGTCGCCGGAAGCATAATATTCAACGCATCCAAAGACGAGGTATTGCTGATAAAGCACAAGAAGTTGGGCGTATGGCTGCCCCCTGGCGGCCACATAGAGGCAGGCGAATTCCCCTACGAAGCA
>JAJZOS010000077.1 GCA_021851985.1 Microcaldota archaeon
ACAGATGAAGCAAAAGCATGCTGCAAAGTATATGAGGGAGCATATGCCTGGATACTTGCAGACATAACCCCGATAAAGCAATTCGATGTAAAAGGAAGTCTTGGACTGTTCAATGTGGATTACAAGATGGTCGACTAACGTATCTCGTCAAGCACTATACGTTTTTCAAACGAGCCCTTCTCATTTCTCTTCTTCTGCACCATGGATTCAAGCTGCACCTTGTGAATGCCACTGTTTATCGCAATAGCATATACTACTTCAAGCACATCTGCAAGCTCCTCAGGATTTCCGCTTGCTGCAAATTCATTAGCTTCTTCCAGGAGCTTCTCCCTAAGCCTTTTATCGTACTCCTTATCATCGGCAATATGGACCGTTGCAGTCTTTCCATCCTTATTTATAATCGCAGGTATATTGTCCCTGACAAGCTTGTTATATTTCATAAAATCATCCATGCCATCAAACTATATCATACTCAAATTCGTAAAAGTGCTTTCCCTCAATTATATCTATCTTCATCTTTCCAGTTAAGCCCTTCAGTTCCCCAGTACCAGAATCGGGCACCACAATTATATTAAGTTCCTGCGCTCCATGCGACATGACAGCATTATGCTGCAATACGAAAGTTCCTTTGTGGCCTTGAAGAACACAATCTACCTCTTCTACAGCTACGTAGCCTGCGGAACCTTCCACACCGCCAAAAGAACTGAGCATCTCACCCTTACTAATCCCCTCCAGATCCCCGGAAAATTCCTTATCTATGGACATCCTGCCAAGTTTTGACTTGGCAGTGCTGTTATATACCTGAAGCGGATTCAGCTTTACATCAAAACTTCCTTTCGCAAACATCCCATCTCCTCATGATATTGCTCTTAGACTCTGCAGTATATATTCTTTAGGAATCGCTTCTTCATAAACCGTGACTGGCGGAGAGCCAAATTTCTTTAACAGGAAGAAAGGTGTTCCCTTTCTTATCCTCTTGTTATCATATTTCAACCCTTCAATAACCTTGTCAAAAAATTCTTCTGAAGCATTGGGAATCTTTAAAGGTGCGCCTATTTTCTCAAAAACAGAGAAGATACGCGCAACATCCTCGGAAGAGAGCATGCCAAGCTTGTTTGCAAGAACGGCCTCTGCCCTAATGCCAAGAGAGAGCGCCTCTCCATGCGTCAAGAGAAAACCGGAGTGAAACTCAATCTGATGACCTAAAGTATGTCCAAGGTGCAGCACAGGATTAAACATCTCATACTCGTCGCCTTTCATGCATTCAAGTTTCAAATCAATGGTATGGCCTACCACTTCCAACAATTCCTCCTTAGAGAGCTTCAGATCAGACGGCAGCCCAAGCAGATATTCAAGAAAGTCAAGATCCTGAGCCATCGCATGCTTTACGCTTTCAACCAATCCATTCCTTGTCTCACGCTGGCCCAATGACTGAAGTGTCTTTACGTCAACAAAAACAAATTCAGGGGAATGATAAACTCCGAACGAATGCTTCGCGAAACGGGAGTTCACCGCATTCTTTGCTCCGATTGCAGCGTCATGTGCAGCCATCAGCGTTGTAGGCACGGCAAAAAACTTCAGCTTTTCTCGGAAATATTCACATGCTGCGTAACCCGCAACGTCCAGGACTATCCCTCCTCCAACCGCAACAACTCCGCTATCCGCAGTAGCAAAGCCAAGCATCTGATCGAGTATCCTGTCTTTTATCTCACGCGCCTTTTGTGCCTCGCCAGGATGAAAATCAAGGAGCATGCACTCTATTCCCTGCTCCTCAATCATTTTCTTGACAAATTCGCCATAGGGCTCTCTTATGTTAGTGTCGGTTACAATGACTATCCTGTAAGGATCATACTTTGCTATCTGATTGCCGATATCTGCCAAAATGTCCCAATCAACAATTACCTCTGTCTCCTTTCCGGCAAAGCTAAATTTCTTAATAACCATTATCTCTCACCGATACACAGTCTGTCTCAATCTTTCCTAATCTGTAAGGCTCAACTTCTGCACACAGAATCAGACAAATCTAGTTTTCAAAGTATTTAATACTTGGTAACTCAAGGCTGCTATTTTTGAATACGCTATCCACGTAAGTGCTCCGGCACTATTACAAAGATAAATATTGGGATAATTAACCAGTTTACCGGCAGAGTATCGACATTAATACCTTGGTCAGGCACAAGAAACAGCAGTGTTCCATAGATGACAATCACGATATGGTATATATGACAGAGTTGACTGCCATCATAAAAGCACAATCAGAGAAACAAGGTGCTTTGGCTGCAAATTTAATCTGTCTTCCTTACACAACACAAATAATAAGAATAAAAACCTAACAAAAGCAAAAAATATATAAAAATCTATGCCTATACGTTATCGGTGTTTGGATGAAAGGAACGGTATATTATAGTGCACTCGGATTGTTCTTACTTTCCATAACGGCAATATATGTCCCAGGTATACATATCAACAATACAATAATTAATAACAGCTCGTCCGCACATACTTTTAATCTTCCTGCTGGAATGCCCACTCCTACTAATCTAACTAAAATGGGGGATACGCTTGTCCCATTCATAATGCAAACAGCACGGTTCAAAAAGCTATCAAATGGAGCACAATACCATGTAAATCCATACAGTAGTTTTGGTTATACTTGGGGGCCTGGAATAAAATCAACAGAAAGCATAACATTATTTTCACCAGATAACTCCTCATATATAGTGACGGACATATATGTTTCTAACAATACTGGCACCTCTAACGCTGCTATTTATAGTGGCTCATTAGTTTCAAATAAAACAATCAAAGATATGTATTTTGTCAATGCCACAAAGATTAATGTCAGTGCCTCTATAGTTCATAGTGATAATTGGGGCGGATATCAGGAACAGTATTGTTCAGGATCATTTTTTGGCGTTTGTACTGGGACATCAAGCATAGGAAAAGTATATGGAAACATACAAATTCCAAGCACTATAGCGGCGCCAAGCGGGGCTACTAGTTCTTGCTGTTTACTTGGAGAGTGGACAGGAGTTGCATCCAGTGCAAATGGAACATTGAACCTAACACAAGGTGGTATATTTGTTAAATTTGATAACCTTGGTTATTGGAATTGGAGTACGCCGTGGGCATTTTTCACAGAATATTTCCCGACTCAAACACATGCCATAATATATCAACCACCATCATGGTTTACCGGATCGGGACAAACTGTAAACATGACAACAGAACCGTTAGCAAATTGTCCCAACGGAACAAATAACTGGTATGAAATATGGTCATCAGGAGGGAGTTCAACATCCAAGGGTATCGGTTGTCGTTCTACAAGTTCAATAACCTGGGCAGAATCTGAACTCGAGTCACCTGGCGGATGTTCTGGTAGGAACGGAAACTATAATGGTTTTTGCCAGTTGCCTCAATTTTCAAATGTTGGATTCACTGGAAACATTTGCCCTGCCATAAGTGGCACATGCAGGAACATAAACAGTAATTACGATCCGATAATCGGTCAATACATACAACATAATAGCCAAGATACATCGACCTCCTCAATATCAAGCGGAGGTAATTCATGGACTGAAAGTTGGTTGAGTAGTAACTAGGCGTTAGGCAACATTGGCCTATACTAGGTTTCTACAGTATTAGTATGCAATTAGTTGTTGGCATAATGTATTGCGAGGCATTCTTATAATATGTGAACATTATTATGGTACAGCGATATATTGTATTAAGTATAATTTTAATCATAATTATAGCAACAGTAATAACCATCCAATCACTACATAAAAACCAAATAACTCAGGTAAATGTCACCACCATGACTACTATAAACCAGAGTGAATTAAAAGCTACTGGACCATGTACTACCGACAAAACAAATTCAAGTTTACTAATATGCAAAGTAGGGCAGAATTTCACAGAATTAAAGTTATTAAAAATAGGCCTCAACGCTGCCCAGGTGCTGATATACGATGATTGCCCCGTATCAAATCAATCGAACACCTCAAAATGTCCTCCTGAGATAGAATGGGTCTCTACTAATCAAGTCATTCAGAATTGTGCATCGGGAAGCAATGCTTTAGAATCAGGTCTTATCTCAACCAACATAAATACACAGATTGCCATTTTTGTACTTCCTCCTACAAATACTGTGGTAGGACCGTGTATTTCGATGAACTAATCAGTACGTTCTCTATGCATAAACCCAAGGCACGCTGGCCCTAATTCATTAATTAATACCTGCGCATAACGCTCTCCAGCCTGCTTATCGCTTCATCATTTCCCAATCTTTTCAATTCTTTCATAAACGAAGCGCTAGTTAACTTCTCAACATCCCCCGTCTTTCTTATAGCTGAAAAGTATGCTCCCTGTACTATAGGCGGCATTACCTTAACGGTGGATATGAATTCCCTGCTTGTCAGCCTAAGCGGCTCTTCAGTCTCATCTATCAACCTTATCCAAGACAGTGCGATATGCGGATTACAATACTCATCTATCTCACGCACCGCTCTGCAGAGTTCAAGTATGCGCTATCCTTCAATACCCTTACTGATAACCCTCTCCATAATAACACCATCTCTATACTATTTGCCTGATTTATATGCTTTTCTAGATCTTTTGAATTAGGAATACTTTTTGTGTATAAATATACGGGATCTGAGTGCACC
>JAJZOS010000078.1 GCA_021851985.1 Microcaldota archaeon
GTGTAGATTTGCAAACCGCCCGGATAAACAGGCGGGATTTCCGATAAGCTTTGTTTTAATTCTGGATTTTATACGGTTACTTTAGTGCTTGAAGCATGTTTAGAATTTCTGCATTATCGTTTGGGGACGCCTTGACTTTTTTGATTTTTCCGCATTTAGTGCATTTGTATGTTACCATGTACGTTCCTCTTCTGTCTGATATTGCAAACACTGGTTTCATCATGCCATGGCACTCGTTAGCGCGATCGCCGGGATTGATATCAACATGCATGCTCCATAAACATATAGGGCAGTGGTCAGTATAGCCATTGCCTTTGGTTATTGCACCGCAGTGGCTGCAGCTAAAGTCTTCTATTTTCCTGATAAATCGCGGACCTGCGTTTTTATCCCCTTTCATGCTCTCAACAGATTAGATTTTTAATGATGCAATTATATAATTATAAATATGCCTTTTATAGCATACTCCGAAACAGACCCTATATCAATGGAAACCGCTGGCTTTATACGCAATGAATTCGGATTTGAATATAAAGGGAGGCTTAACGGATTTGAACATTACAGATTTGAGAATATAGATATGATAGGGATTGATTCTGCGCTTGTCGAAGCTGATTTTCTAGACGCACAGCTCGATACCGATTTGATAATATTCTTAAGCATGCATAAGAGCAGTGCAGGCATAAAATCGTTAACAGTACATTCAGAAGGCAATTGGTCAAATGAGAATAAATTAGGTGGCAGGCCAAGAGAATTGAGTTTTGCCGCCCCCGTAGAAATGTTCAGCATATTGAAGTATATGGGACAGCTCAATTATGGTGGCACAGATGTAGTGTATGAAGCTACACATCATGGCCCTTTTTTGAAGACGCCGTCGCTTTTTGCAGAATTCGGCGGGAACGCGGGAGGAATGAATGAAAAAGAGGGTCCCGAGACAGTAGCGAAGGCCGTAATGCATTGCCTTTTAGATAAAAATGATGGCGAAAATTTTGATAAGATAGCAATAGGTATAGGGGGGACACACTATTCAAAAAGATTTGCAAAACTTGCATTTGAAGGGAAGTATGCATTTTCACATATAATGCCAAAATACTTTCTTAACGAATACATGATGCTTGAACAGGCATCATTACGCTCGAACAGGGCGCCCGAAATTGCGGTAATGGAATGGAAGGGCATAAATAAGGAGGTTAGGGATAGGATAATTAGTAGGTTGAATGATATAGGTATGGATTATGCAAAAATATAGAACTGCTATCAATACACTTTTCGCTGCGGTTTTGATTTTTTACTTTGCGGTCAATATAGCTTCCGCGCAGTACTGGTTCCAGACGGGAGTTAGGGGATCGGATAATGCATCGTTCAACTCCGGGGCAGGCGTACTTATACAGACAATAAAACCGCAAAATGTCAGTTATGGGTCATTCGGATATTGGATTGGGGAGAACCTTAATAATGGGGCATTCCTACAGGCCGGATATATAATAAATAACCAGAGTGGATATTATCCAACCAATTGTACAGTGTCGCTTGGATGCACTAGCAACATATATATACAAAGAGGTCAGCCTTCGTGGTTTTGGGAGTACTTCCCTGCGAATTATAGCGGCAGTAAGTTTTATGGCATGCTTGGGGGCAATAATACTGCAGGTAGGAATGGCTCGTTCAATGATTACTCGTTCATGGCAGATGGAAACACGTGGAACATATATATGAATGGAGTACCAATAGGAAGCGTTGATCTTGGAACTTCGTCTTCTGGCGCAAATCCCCCAACCGCGTTTTCAGAATATGCGGATGGCGAAAACAATAGCGTGTTTATGCCGACAGTCAGGTTCAAGAACCTGATGTTTTATAAGAACGGAAAATTTTATTTGGTGCCTGAAGGTTATGCATTCATAGGCTATGGGAAGGGAAGCGTGTCCACGCTCAGCAATAATTATGGCGTAAATGAGATAGGCAATTTCGTTGACTATTTTGAGACTGGCTCCGATGTCGCTGCCGTCCCGAGCCTTACGCCTTTATGGCAGATAGGTTACAGCATTAAAATTGTATCGAGTTATGGAAATATAAGCAGTTATAGCAACTATTCGGCATATGCAACAACAGGCATAAGCGCCCCGGAATATGTAAACATATCCAACGGAATTAGAGAGAAATTTATTGGGTGGAAAGGTGTTGGCGATGGATCGTACACAGGAAATTCCAGTTCAGCATCTATCAGCATGGATAGCAATATAACAGAAACTGCATCTTGGGTCAGGCAGTATTATGTCAATGTGACTACGCCATATGGAAATGCGACTGGAAGCGGGTGGTATGATGCAAATAGCACCGCATATCTGAACTTAAAAAGCAGTTCGATATATGTAGGCTATGGCTCAAGGGAAGAATTTATAAATTGGAGCAACGGCATGGATAATCCAAGACCGATTTTAGTTGTAGACAGCCCAAAGGCTATAACTGCAAACTGGGCGCTACAGTATTATGTCAATGTGACTACGCCATATGGAAATGCGACTGGAAGCGGGTGGTATGATGATGGAGCCAATGCAAGAGTTTCTTTGAGCGAAAACTATATACAGGAAAACAGCACGTTTAGGACGGCATTTTCAAAATGGAGCAATGGAAATTCCAGCGCTGCGCTTAATTTTACTGTAAACGGGAGCGTAGGCCTTGAGGCGGAATTCATGCTGCAGCGGCATGTAAATTTAATGGGAGAAAATGCATATGGGAACCCCATAAATGTAAGTTATTTTTACATAAACGGATATAGATATCCTGGCGGCTACGCTTACCTATACGTCAATAATAGCAATCTGATATCCGGAGCAATGTATAAAGGGGCTTATTTAAGCTACAATAAAAGCGTTGGAATCGCTTACAACACCGCGTCCATTGCGATTAAATTGCCTGTATTCAACGCTGCAATATCAACACAAAGCTTTTTCGGGACGCCCGTGGATGCCGACCTGTCACTTTCGTTCTATAACGGAACAACATATAATACAACATCCGGAAGCAGCGGAACTTTTACTGTTGATAATGTTCCATATGGCGAGGTATACGGAAGTGCAAGATTCTTTGGGACCACGCAAAGTATAAATATTTCTGGAGGGGAAGATGTTTATCTTGATTTTTTCACTCCCAGTTTAATTGCAGTGATAATATTGGGCATTATATTGATAATAGCCGCTGGGATTTTTGGGAAGGCCCATAATTTCCAAAAAAAATAAGGCGATCCTGTTGAATCTATATGAGTCATTCTTAAGCCGCTATAAAGTGTTTACGGAAATACAACAGTTAGCCATTCCGATTATCGAAAAAGGAGATAATTGCATTATAATAGCGCCCACAGGCAGCGGAAAAACGGAGGCTGCAGTTTTGCCCGCGCTGAAAAAGATTATAGACGCAGGGACCTCCAGCGGGATTTCTATATTATACATAACTCCATTAAGGGCGCTCAATAGGGATATGATAAAGAGGCTTGAAGAATTCTGCAGGGGTATTGGCATAAGCATTGCAGTAAGGCATGGCGATACAAAACAGAGCGAAAGGTCAAGGCAGGCTAAAAAAGCGCCGCAGGTGCTTATAACAACACCAGAGACATTGCAAAGCATACTCCCGACAAAATATCTTGGCAGCGCGCTGAAAAATGTAAAGGTTGTAATTATTGATGAAATACATGAGCTTTACTTCAACAAAAGGGGTGCGCAGCTTTCAATAGCACTAGAGAGGCTGGAGGAACTTGCACCTAATTTTCAGAGGATAGGGATAAGCGCAACTGTGGGCAACAGCAAGGTTGCAGGGGAATATTTATCTGGGGACAGGCACTTTGAGATTGCAGAAATAAAAAAGGTAAAGGATATAAAGCTCAGCATAAGGTTGCCCATGCATTATGATAAGGCTTTAGCGCACCTTGGCGAAAAATTCGGCTTGGATTCTGCATCCCTTTCGCGATTGAATGCGATTGCTGGAGAGATACGCATGGCTAAATCCGTCCTTATATTCTGCAATACAAGGCAGATCGTAGAGGCGTTGGGAAGCCGCTTGATATACCTAGACAGCACCGTACCGTTTGGAGGCATTGGCGTACACCATAGCTCGCTCGATAAAAACGAGAGGATAGGGATAGAGGATGCCTTCAAAAATGGCACCCTGAAGAGTATAATAGCGACCAGCTCGCTTGAACTTGGCATAGATATAGGGAGCATAGATCTGGTTATACAGTATGGATCTCCGAGGCAGGCACTTAGATTGGCGCAACGAATAGGAAGAAGCGGGCATGCAGCCAGCAGAAGCGCAAACGGATCGGTTATAGCGTTGAATGCTGTCGATGCCATAGAAACTGCAGCGGTATACCACAACGTAATGCGTGGCCGCATCGAGGTATTTGGCATGCAAACCGGTGCACTTGATGTGTTGGCAAACCAGATATGCGGCATTGCGCTTGACAAAGGCACTATAGGGCTGGACGAATTAGGCACAATAATCAGCAGGTCGAAAGTATATTCACAGTTAGAAAGCAGCACATTGAAATCGCTGTTAGAATTTATGGGAAAGCAGCACATGATAGGTTTTGACGGAAATATTGTTTCTTCGGGGAGCAGGACTCGGAT
>JAJZOS010000079.1 GCA_021851985.1 Microcaldota archaeon
CAGTATGCAGCACATTGCCCGGCAGCTACAGAAACATCTGCATTAATCAGGAACTAATAGGCCAGGCTTCGGAATATGACAATTCTACGTACTGTAGATACACAACCAACACAACTGAAAATTCCGCATGCCTTTCAAGCATAAATTCAAGCAGCAGTTAGGTAATAGAAATGGAGGGCATTGTGACATCTGTAAAAATAGGCAACAGGAGTGAAGATTACAGGTACAATGTAATCTGGCGAGGCAATGCAGCCCAGATACGCAGCACTGTGCCATTGGATCTATATGACAGGATAGAGATAGATGATAATCCTGAGATGCCATATATCAATGCCAGGCAGCCGCATGGCAAGGCATCAGAGACTGAATGCAACGCACTTATAGACAGCT
This sequence comes from Microcaldota archaeon, assembly GCA_021851985.1. The sequence goes on from JAJZOS010000079.1 coordinate 391, forward strand.
TTTCAAAAGCCATTGGCGTGCACCGGAATAATCCCCACATTGCCGGCAAAGAAATAGATAGGTTTATAAAAGCCAGTAATGATGCCATTGAATCTTGTGCGCTTAGGCTGCTCGAAGCATATATATCCGGGGCTCCGATAATAATAAGATTCCACAATGACGGGGACGGATCAACCGGGGCTATTGCCCTGTATAGGGCATTCGGTTCCGTAAGGGAAAAATTTTTTGAAAATGAAAATGCAAACGCACATTGGACAATGAACAAAAGTATAGCCTACAGCGAAGATTCGCTTTTTGTAGATGAATCTATATTCAATTCTTACAAGTCGGTTAGGAAACCGCTCATACTCCTTACGGATTTTGGGACAACTTATGAAAGTGAGAGCGCAATCAAAAAGGCATCAAAAAAATATTCGCTCATCTGGATTGACCATCACCCGATCTATGACGGCTTTCCTTATGCAGAACTTGATTTTTACATAAATCCGTGGGCATTTGGGATGGATTCAAACATCTGTGCCGGAGTGATTACAGCATCCATAGCAGAAAAATTTGCACCGGAGATGGATTTTACATTGCTTAAAAAAGCAGCATTGGATAGTGACCACAGCAAATATTACACCCATACTGAAAACGCGCATGCCCTTGCGCTCGTACTAGATTCTTTGACCGCCAATGACAGGATAGGGCACCAGGAAAAAAAGATAACGCCGAAGTATTTGGAAGCGGCGATCACCGATCCGGAAAGTTTTGCGCATGTGCTAAACAGCGCATCCGCACAGATAGCCGAATCTTTGGACATAGGCATAAAAAATGCAAAGAGGCATGTCACGAAAAGCGGCATAGCTGCATACGTTCTAGATTACAAAGCAGTGGCGGATAAACGATTTGAATACATAAAACAGGGCAGGTATACGACAAAACTTCAGGATAAATTTGAAGAAACTAATGGGTTTAAGACAGTCACCATAGTGTATTATAAGAATTACATATCAGTGAGGGTTAACAAGAACATATCTGATTCTATAAACCTGCTCGGCATCATAGCAAAACTCAGGGAAAACACCGAATACATACAAAACGGGGGAGGGCACAACGAAGCCGCAAGCATAAAGGTGGACTATGATGAAACCGGCAGCGTGATGCATTTGCTTCTGGGTGAACTTATTGCGATTTGAAGCGCCCTGTTCAAAAAACCATGTTTACGGTCAGTGTTTCGGCATACTTTGATGCATCATTTGAAGGGACTTGCAGCATTTGGCATAGTGGAGCTGCATGCCGAAACAGGTTATGAAATCGGTATATTTATCTGTTGAATGATGCCAGCCAATCGACTTCTTTTGCATCCATGTCGAATGTCTTTGCAAAGAAATCGTACACTTCTGATTTTTCTACCCCTTTTGCAGAAGAGTCACGAATTATGGCAGATACCATCGGCAGATCTTCAGACATTATGCGCGATATGCTTGATTTTAAACGCTTCTGCAATTTTTTGGCTATCTGTGCTGCTGAACCGCGCTCTGCTTTGGAACCACTGAGCTCCTTTATGTTCTTTGGGAATTCGTAACGCTTGAATGTATTAGGGTATGTAGATTTTGATAGCGCTACCCCGCTCGACATAAGCACATTCATGTATCTCCAATACGTGTAGTACTGCGCTTTTTGAGCGCGGTTGAAATAGAACGATGCACGCGAAAGCATAGCAAATGCCTTTTCAAGGTCGGCCAGTTCCCCATACCTGTTGGTTATGTTTTCATTAATCCATTGCATTAACATATCGTTGGAAAGGTCGCTACTGGATACTGCCCTTATTGGCGCAGTGAGCGTGTTTGACATAAATATCCCGTCAAGGACGCTGAATATGTCCTTTTTCCTGTCCCTAAAACCTATAACTTCGAGCGAATCATTCTGCGTGCCAGCCAGCACCATCATGTCGTTTATTGCACTCCTGGCATCCCCATTTGACCTTCCAGATATTGCCAATATCATGTCCTTATCGGCATTGAGCCCCAGTTTAGATGAGATATCCGAGAGTATGGATGTTATCGTAAGTTGATTGATCTTCTTGAATTGCACAGGCGTGGTTTTATTTCTTAGAAAGGATATGCTTTGGTCCCACATATCGTTTGCTATGAATATGATTGGATTCATTGATTTTGAGATTACTTCAGTTATGGCGCTTCCAGCTCCGCTATCAAATCTTTTGTTCATGTCGTCTATTTCATCTAAAAGTATCAGTGTCTTGCCAGCAAACAGCGAGCGCGATGTGGCTGCAGACAACAGTGTTTTCTTTATTGTATCCCTGTCCCTGTAATCACTTGCATTCAGCTCCACTATATTCCAACCTTCCTTGTTGGCCAATGCCCTTGCCGCTGATGTCTTCCCTGTGCCGGGGGGCCCATAAAGGAGCAGGGGTCTTGGATTTGAGCCATTAGAGACGGCTCTTGAAAATTCGAGCATTGCGGATACAGCAGTATCGTTTCCCTTTATCTGCCCTATTTCATTTACTCCGTAAAAATAGTTTAACATTCAATGCGCCTGCAAAACCTTTATAAAATATATTCATTTGAATATATAAGTAACTTTAATATATTAAATGTTTACTATATGCTTGAAGTTTGTGGTGCTGTAATGGAAAAATTTGAAATCCCCAAAAATTTGGCGCTTATACCTGATGGGAACAGGAGATGGGCTAATAACCATAAAGTAGGTATAATTAAAGGTTATGATTTAGGCATCAAGAAGTTCATAGATTTTAGCATCTGGCTAAAGGATTTTGGCGGCGAGACACTTACGGTGTGGGCGCTGTCCACTGAAAACATAAACAACAGGAGCAAGATGGAGCTTAACATCCTATATAAGCTTTACATAAAAGCAGCAAACGACAGGAAACTGCTTAAAACGCTTAGGGATAATGGCGTGCGCATAAATGCGATTGGAAACTTAAACCTTATTCCCGCTGAAGTCAGAAAGGCATTGAGCAGCATTGAAAAAAAGACTAGGGCGTACAAGAAGTTCACTATAAACATCTTGATAGCTTATGGCGGCAGGGAAGAGATTTTGCATGCAGCACGTAAAATGATTTCGCAAAAGATACACAATAAAATAAAGAGGATTGACGAGGCTGCGCTTCGGGTTTGCCTTAGAACGGGCATGCTGCCTACCCCTGATCTCATAATAAGGACATCCGGGGAGCTAAGGCTCTCTGGATTCATGCCATGGCAGGCAGGATATTCTGAATTGTATTTTGCTGAAAAATACTGGCCTGATTTCAAAAAAGAAGATCTCAAATTGGCGCTTGAAGACTTTTCTAAACGCAATAGGAGATATGGTAGGTAAATTTTAGGTTTGCTAAGTGCTCGTATGTCTTACAAAAGTTATGAGGGACCATTAAAGCACATCAGTTTATTCTCCAAAAGCTTGCCAAGCAACAGGATGCTTCTGCTGATGCTCATAGCCATAGGCCTTATTACTGGCATGGCAAGCGCAGCACTGATGAATTATAGCAGCCTAGCACAGGATATTTCATATGTAATCAGCAACGGCATATTGACAGGCGTGTTCGGAATAATTATACCTGCAACATTGGCAGTAGTCACCATCAAGATGCTTAGAAGATATGTAGCAGCCAGATATATACTTTTCAGCACCATAATAGCTACAGTATCTTATTCTATCTTTTTCGTGCTTGCCGCAGCAGTATACGCCATAACCCACAATTATTCCTTCCCTGCAGTGATAATACTGCTCGGAGACGCAAGTACTTTCGGGTGGTGGCTCTTCATAAGCAAGATACTGCTTAATGAAAAGCTTAGAGCTGTGCCATTCGCACTCATACAGCCTACGTTGAACATACTCTTCCTCATACCTGGAGGAAGGTTTATATTTGCAAAGACATTCCCGCTGAATATATTGTTGATAAAGCTTTATGCAGGCATATTCGTATTTCTTGTTGTAGTGTACTTTATATTGTACATAATGGATATGCCACTCAGGAAGAGCCTTGGGTTCAGCGGCATAGACGCATTTACCCAGATGCTACAGAACTGGCTTTTTGACGTCAACATAACCATAAATTCTAAGAATCTCGGGCTAGTTGGAACATTCCGCGACATAGAGGCGCAGATGCTGGTGTTCAAAAACCCCAAAGGGGTAGTCAAATCGATATTTTTTATCCTTTACGCTGTTCAATACCGCA
>JAJZOS010000080.1 GCA_021851985.1 Microcaldota archaeon
TATGAGAAGCTGCTCTATCTCGTACTGCGTGCGTGACGCTGGCACGGCTGTGGTATAATTCTTTATGCGCATGCCCTTGTTCATCTAATCCCTCATTTTAATATAAGCTCTTTCAAAGCGAGCTCCTTTTTGGGCTGTGTTTTTTATCATATCAATCTACCTCTGGGCATACTAAAGTATAGCCTGGTTTAATATTTATTTGGGTATAATAGCCGTAATGACCGCCAAAAAGCATGGGGCAATTTACAGGGTTACATTGTTCTGCTTGCGAGATTAAGCTCCTTAATTCGGCTTTGTTAGTTATGGTTGCGTTATGGGTTAGGGTAGTGCTCTTTTGCGTAGTATAATTGAATGTGCTTGTTTTCCATGTTTTTATTGCGGATGCTACACAGCTTGTACTTGTTGAATTATTGAGTGGGTAGAAAGTATAATTGATTCCGTTCATGCTTGTTGTTAGGGGGAAGAGCGAGGTTGAAATATATTGGATTGGATGTGGCATAAAATTAACTAAAATGCCTATAATAAACACTATGGCAAAGAAACTTATCGGTATTAAGATTTTTTCGTTCATGTTAATCCCTCTTGTCCCTCCTGAGCTGCCTCTTGAGCCTCTCTAGGTCCCGGGGGGTCAGGGGCTCTCCGAGCTTTATTTTTAGGAATGCGTCGCGCACCCTGTGTCCGTTCTGGATTGAGATTGTGGTCATTGCATTACCTCTTTATACTTGATTGTGATTTCTGGATAGCGGGCTTTCAAATCTGGGAAGATGGATTTGAGCACCCACCACGTTCCTTCCCCGAAGATTAGGCACTCTGCGGTTCGCATGTGCGGCTCTGAGTAGCCTCGGAGATTTTCGTAAATATTTTTGAGCGTATATTTTTGCGGATTGGTTACATGTATGACGTATTCCACTCTGGCGTTGTCCTTTGGGTCTTTTTGGTTGTTCATTTTAATCCCTCATTAACACTCTATCTCAAGAGGCAGATATTCCGTTAGCTTGTTGCCCAAAGTGCTATATATTGGGTCATATACTGATTTCTCTGAATTAACTTGTGAGCAATCTATTTTTATAAGATTTGTGGCGTACTGATGGCTTATGGGTTTGATAGTGCCATTTAGCAATTCCATTGTTGCTTGGTTTATTGTATAGTTTTGAAAGTATACATAGTCATAGAAAAGTGATCCTTGTATAACTTTCGGGGCTGAGAGTGTTAGATTAATGCTGGCTATGCCTTCCTGCGAGGTTAGGCTTATGGTTGTTGATATAGTGTTTAGTGGGGGCGCTATTGAGTTTGGAGAACTCGCAAGTAGCAAATAAAGTACAAAGCTTATAACTAGAACAGCGATAATGCCCTGCACTATATCTTTTTTGTCTATTTTTACCTTTTTAGTGGTTTCCATTCTATCAATCCCTCATTTTAGCATAGGCTTATCTGGAAAGTCTTTGTTCCATGAAGCTATCACATAGCCAAGCGTAAAGCTTTTGAAATCTATCTTTTCTTTTGCTTCATTTGGTAGCTTTTTGTATTCCTCTATTGCATGTGCAGTATAAAAAAATTTCACTACTAGCATTGTTCCAATAGGTTCGTTAGTGAGGAGAGGCTCAAGCAATCTGTTTAAATCAAGCAATCTGCTTAGGCTTTCTACAGTTTCTTTTCTTTTTTTGTTCATGCGTTCACCTTTAAGCGTAAACCCGTATTGTCTGGGCTATTATGAAACCTATAATCATGCTCAAAGCACTAGAGATAAAGCCCACTGCTAAGCCCAATAATACTGAACCAAAGAGAAGGCTGAGAGGCATAGCTAAAAGTAAGCCTATCCCTAAGCCGAAGAGCAGGTAATAGATATTGTTCATAAACCATTTTTTTATAGGTTGCATTTCAATCCCTCATAGGTATGTAAGTATTAGGCAGCCAGTCGTTGCCGCTCCGTGAAGCCCACTCGTGAGTGCTGTAATCGTATTCTATCTCTCTTTTCTCTGGGACTGCCGAATTGCCCTCAAACTTGAGCGTGGCACGCAGCTTGCGGCTTGCCCTTGATATAGTTTCAAGATGCCGCAGAACCGCAAGCATGAGCGATTTTGGAGCCTTTAGCGTGATTTCCCCTGTTTTATACTGCATCTCTATTCCTTGGGGCTGGAAGTATCTCAGTACGCGCTCTGCAAGAACTCCTTCGTTGTAGCGAGCCTGCGGGACTTCTATTAGGACTTGCTTAACCGCTTCAGTGGTTTTTATGTTTGTTTTTAGGCTTGAGCCTGAGCTGGTTAGGGTTTCGCCTGTCCTCTCTGGCTGGCGGAGGTGCCTGCCGAGGCGGGTTATGCTGTTTGCCCTCTTTAAAAAGTAAAAGAAATTGTCATAAGGAGCTTGGATTATGTAGTTGTTGTTTTCCTCATAAAGCTTTAGCTTGGGGTAGCCTTTGGCAAAATGAAATAAAAGGAGGCCGTTGTCCTGCTTGGTTTCTGGAAAATTGGAATATATGTATGAAACCTGCTCTGCGGCACTCTCAATAGCCAAAAGGGCGTACCTTTCAATTTCGGTGGGGTGCTGCTCGGTTATGTGCCTGTCCCAGGCTCTTTCTGGGATTTGGGCTTGGCAGTGGGGGCATAGAGTGGTCATCATTCAACACCATATTTCTTTTCGACTTTTTTAAAAGCACCTATTTCTTTTAAGAGTAGTGGCTTTCCTTTGCCATCTTTGGTTGCAGTCCAATTGTTTACTATATGTATTTCGCCGAGCTCGATGAATATCTGGGTTATCCTCTTGTTTTCTGAAACTTTTTCATTTAATCCTTCTCTACGTCCTGCGGCTCGGGCTTTTAGTTCTACTAAGTCGCACAATTCAACTAATCTTTTATACTGCAAATATGGTAAGTTGTATTTGTGTATAAATTCATCTTTTATATTACCTATCTCATCGCTCTCTATCTCGTCGTTGTCCATTCAACCTACCTCTTGCGTAATCTGTAATAAAATCCGTATTTGCTCTGCAATCTTGGATCGCATATCGGCACGACATTCGTTAAGCATCGCATCAATTATCCTAAGAAGCCTATTCTCTCGGCGTTCTTCATAAGGTATTACTTCCTTTCCATTATACTTTTTGTGGTGATGACATTCTTCTCCTTTATGCCTGCATATTTTATCCTCTTCAGTATAAGGCGAATTATACCATCTTTCTATGATTTCTTTGTTGTTCATATTCATTACCTCTTTTTTAACATGATTGGCTTTCTGAAAGGCTCCTGCAAGAACTGAAGCTTGTAGCCTAAGAGCGTTAGCGGCCTTAATTCTATGAGTGGGGAGTCTGGGTCGGGCTTCAGGTAATAGTAGCCATTCTGGTAGCCTGCCACAAAATGCAAGCTCTGTGGGGTGCTTTTTTCGGTCATTGGCTCACCACAATATTATATAAGCTAATATAATTATCACGGCAGACAAAACAAATATGCCTACGTAGTCCATTTTGATTCTTTGCTTGATACGTTCCTGACGCAATTTATAGTCTGTCTCTATTGAGTGAATCTGCGCTTCTATAAGCTTTATTTCCAATTTGCGTATATCTTCGTCTTTGTTTGCCATTTTATTCACCTAAGCATAATCGCTTTCAAAGCCAGAGGGTTCCCGGCGTAATCCCTTGTGAAGTAGTTGAAACCGCTGGCTTCCAATTCCTCGCTGGGCTGGGCGTGCCTGAGCTCTTCCACGAGCCAGATGTGCTTTTTGAGGTCTTTTTGGGTTAGGGGCATCGTTACACCTCATGGCTATATATTATGGCAAAGAATGAAGCGACACCAACCCAGATTAAGTATATAAGATACATAGGGATAGTTTCTGCGAGGCCGAAGCCAGCAGCAAGGCTGTATAATATATAATACATTATAATAACAACGAGAGAGCCAAGAGCAAATCCGCCTAACACGTTTAGTATGTGGGCTTCGCCTTGAGCATACCACTCAATAATCTTTAGAACAGGATACACCAATACGCCCATGAAAACGAACTCCAAGAACAATATAGGCATCGTTGGCTGAGATATTGAGCTATTTACTATGTAGACTGCGTATGCCGAAGCTATTATGAAGAGTATGAAGGTAAATGACTTCATTACTACGTTCCTAAGCTCTATGCTTTCCTTGTGGGCTTTAAGCCACTCTGCGTCTTCTTCGTCTATCAAAACTTTTTTGCTTGACATTTAGTTCACCTTCCTGAAATAAAGCGAATCCCTGCGCCTTATCACCTTCCCTTTAAGCTCTCCTTTTTGGGCCTCGTAAATCAGTATGGACTGGAGGGATATAAGGCTCTTATACCTAAGCGCTTTGTAATTGAGGATTACTACCTCATTGGGCTTAAGGCTGTTGAGCGCCTTCAGCATCCGCTCTACCTTGCTTCTATGTACCTTTGGTATCCTATCTACCTTAGTTATCCCCTTTATTATTTGGGTTTCGTTTGCTTTCATTCAATTCACCTTTCGCTTGTGCAATTATACTCATATTTACCGTATGTATCTGGGCATTTAAGCGATACGAGCTTGTTTACATAGCTGTTGG
>JAJZOS010000081.1 GCA_021851985.1 Microcaldota archaeon
ACGCCCTGCCATAAATTGCAAACTTAGAAATTTTCTCATATGCAACCCACTCCCTGTCACCATACATATAATGCCACCATTCGCCAGGGTAGTTGGCAAATCCCGCTTCCAACATCAGCCTTACAAGAAATCCCCTGTTTTCCCTTTGTTCTTTTGTTACTTGCTCGGAATTTGTTGGAATAAGTTCTCTATCCTTATCATAATTGCCGTATCCAGTACCCATGTCTATAGGCTCTCCATTATACGAAAGTGTCAGATCAAGAACACCCCCTGTGCTGTGGGGAGAAGGCTTTTGCGGATCCATGTTGGGTGGAAATATATACTTGAATGTTATTGCTCTAATTTCTTCTTCAGTTTTATCAGTAAATTCCGTCCTAAATTTTTCCAGCCTTTCATTGAAACGTTTTGCTTGATACTCTACAGGCCTAAATGCGTCAAATATTAAAAGCTGGTACCCATTTGGAAGAGCGTCTTCAACTTGCCTAAGCATCTTTGCTACCGTCTCCCGTACATACATAACATTGTCAGTACGCCCCTCCGATATCTCGAATTTCTTTCTTTCATCTGACATCTGCACAACGGCTTTGCCGTTTTCTGTCGGTATTTTTACCATTGGTTCCCTGCATTCGATTATTCGTATTTTATCGAGCTCGTTCTCAGGTATTATGTCCCTCCTCGAAAGTGCCCTATTTATCCGCTGTCTCATACTGTAGATCTCCTTTTCCATAAAATCACGTGTGCTTTTCGAATTCTTTTCTAAGAGGTTCTTCGTCCGAATAGCCTAAACCAGGATATTCCTTTTCCAACAGCATCTTGTCGCCATCCATTTTTATTCCAAACTCATAGTTATTAGTTATATAACCAGAAGCACTTAATCCGCAAACTTTCATCTTGAACGCCTTTGCAAAATTATAGTCTGCAAGCATCCCAAGCGAACTTTCTATCATTGACCCAAGAGCGCATTCTATGTTAGCGGCGTCGGCTATGGTCTTAATTTTGGATCCTAGCCACATTCCCCCGCTTTTTGCCAGTTTTATATTGAACATGTCAACCGCTTCTTCAGATGCAAGTCTCATTGCATCTTGATACGAATAAAGCGATTCGTCTGCAGCTATCGGGATACTAGTTGCTCTGCTTAATCTCTTAAGGCCATTTATGTCACCTGCGGCTATCGGTTGCTCCGCCCATTCAAGGTCGAATTTTTCCATCCGAAGGAGTGCCTTTAACGCATTTTTCTCAGTTCTCCAACCTTGATTTGCATCAACAAAGATCTTCCCGGACCCGTTTACCTCTTTATAAACTACCTCCAATACTTTTAGCTCCTTCTCAAGATTTGTGCCAACTTTTACTTTATAGTATTCAAATCCATTTGAGTTGAATTTTTTAGCAACTTCTGCAGCTTCAATCTCTGATACCATTGGTATTACCGCATTGACTTTTACTTCGTAGCTGCCACCGCCTAAAAGCTTGTAAACGGGTACCCCAAGTTCTTTTGCGTTAATGTCTAGTAGAGCCATGTCTAATCCGCATTTTGCTGAAAACGCACCATACGCCATTCCGTCAAAGGTTTCCATTATCCTGTTGATCTCGCTGGTGTCCATCCCTACGAGATTGGGCGCCATAAACTTTATCGCGCCAACTGCGGACTCCTGCGTTTCTCCAGAGGGATCCCAATATGCGGGGCATTCGCCATACCCATTGAGTCCTTCATCGGTCTTTACTTGAACAAGTGCATAGGGAAGATACTCTAGACTGTAGCTTGCGAATTTGAAAGGCTTCTCCAGCACAAAATTTTTTGGGACGACATTTATTTCTTTTATTCTCATGTGATTACCTGCCTATCTTCTTAGTAACTTTGCTGTCTTATCATTTATATATTCTACATTAATATTTTCAAATTTCCACATGTACCATTTGCTGGAACGTTCAGGATCTTTGAATAGTTCAATCCCTTGATAGCCACCGAAAGCCCTATTGAAATATTTTATTGTAAATGGGTTTATGGTTCTAGTAACTGCATATTCATAACCTTGCGTCATCGCTTCGAGTACCCTCTGCATCGCGATAACTGTTCCGAGACCAATATTTCTGTATTCGTCAAGTACACCAGTCTCTGCAGCGTAAAAGGTGTTTTTTGGATTCATCCCTAAGTTTACAAATTGAGGTTTAAGGAGATCAAACCTCACGCTGCTTGTCCTTATAGTACCTAATGAATATCCCCATGAAAAGCCGGTAATTTTACCATCTACTAAGCTCAGTTTACCTATGAAACCTGGTTCGCTTATTGCTTCATCAAAAAGTTTCTTGTGGTTTACGAAATCAGGATAGAAATTTATCGTTTTGAGCGGCTCGCCGCAACCAAAGCAGTTCCCATTGTTAACTAGATAAACATCCGAGAGCAGGTAAATCCGGTCGCGCGTGTAATAATTGCCCCTGCAGTCATTTATGATCTCATTTGTCTCTTTTATCAAGTCATATTTTTCGCATGGCTTGGTTCTATACTGGGTTTCACATTTAGGCACACTGTTTTCCCCATTAACTAGTGCATTTGCGCATATTAGCTCCTCTTCCCAAGGATGTCCGGAGAATATCGATTTATATGCATTGAGTATACTATTCTTGACTGTGCTATCTGCCTTTACTTTTTCAACAACAATATCTATTATCTGGTATTTTTGTTTGCTTTTGTAGGCTTCCATAATTGCACGCCCTAATTTAGCCAAATATTAAGATAAATGTGTATTATTATAATATTTATATATATCCCATAGCGTTAAACATGGCTGGTTCTGCTGAAGCAAAAGCAAGAATTAGTATAAAAGCTTTAAATTGATTCTGATACATAACTCCATATGGGTTATATGGCTGCAAAAACCATGAATGTTGCAGAGCTTGCTGAAAAACTGGTAAGTATAAACTCTGAGATTCCAGCATCAGGAGAGCCACAAAGAGATGTGGAGAAGGAGATGGCAGAATTTATAGAGAAGTATCTTGAAAGCATTGGAATAAGTGCTGAGATAATTGAGATAGAGAAAGGCAGATACGACCTAATTGCAAGGGTTGGCCCTTCAAGCAGGCTCATGCTGAACGGCCATATGGACACTGTTCCGATAGGCGATCCTGCCCAATGGCCCAACGGTGTTTTTCCAAGAATTCAGGACGGAAAGCTATATGGCAGGGGCAGTTCAGATATGAAAGGGGGTCTGGCGGCGATACTTGCCGCACTTTCAAGGATAGATTTCACTAAAGCCAATAAAGGCATCCTGATAGCATTTGTAGCTGATGAAGAAGGCTTTTTCAAGGGATCGGAGTGGCTCTTCGCCAATAGGAGTGACATATTTAATGATGTCAAATGCGGCATAATAGCCGAATCGTCCAGCATGAAGATACAGGCGGCGCAGAAGGGACTCATAGGCATACAAGTTACTTTTGCAGGAAGAAGCGCGCATGCATCAACCCCTGAAAAGGGCGATAGTGCAATCCTAAAAGCCTTCAAGTTCATTAGCGCAATGGACTCTTTCGACAGGTCGCGAAGTACAATTGACAGCCTTTTGGGCAAGGGATCCTTAAATATAGGTGAAATACGCGGCGGCAGGTCGCAGAACACAGTTCCGGATAGCTGCATGGTTAGCGTAGACATAAGAACTGTTCCTGGTGAAACTTCAGATGCCATAATAAAAGAAATCAAGAATGCCATGGAAGCCCATGGCATAAAAGACACAGACGTAAGGGAGATGAAGATAAACTACGCAAGAGAGCCGTTTAAACTCAATGATGACTCATGTGCCCTGCAATTATTAAAAAATATAGCAGGTGAGGCCGGACTGGTTGGCGGAACAGGCTATACAGAATCAGAACTTTACCATTCTAAAGCGGGAGTAGACTGTGTTGTTTTCGGGCCTGGGATAAAGGAGTTGATACATCAGCCGAATGAATATGTCAACATATCTGACTTGGAAAAAGCATCAGAGATATTTGAGAAGGCCATATGGGAGTGGTGCTTCGGAGATGACGATAATCCTGAAAAGCTTTTTCATTGACAGTTCCACCTGATCAGGCTATGAAGATTAGCCATGAGACAGATGAATCATGTGAAGCGTGTGGTAGCAAGAAGCATAATATTAATCTGTTCTTCGGTAGGGTCTATTAAGCTATAAAACTGTTGATAGCATTAGGCAGTTTTCTCCAATAGAGCATAAGTGCGACTGCCGGGATTTGAACCCGGGCTTCTGCCTTGGCAAGGCAGTGTCCTACCAGGCTAGACTACAATCGCTCGCATGCATATTTTCAAATCTTCCTCAATATCTGAAAAAATATCTAAATACCTTTCCGCTTGACGCACATATTAGCAACTGCACCCATTAGTATAAAACAAAAAAAGAAAAAGGGAAAGAGTAAGCGCTAATTGTCAGCCCAGAGCAATCTCTATCTGCACGTTGTCCGGCACAGGTATCCTCATGAGCTGGCGCAGGGCCTGCTCGTTCGCATCTATCTGGATTATGCGCTTGTGGAAACGCATCT
>JAJZOS010000082.1 GCA_021851985.1 Microcaldota archaeon
GCGCAGTATGTCGAGTCCAAGGCTGCTATGCTGCTCCTCTATTTTTCCAAGCACCGAACTTCCGCTTACTCCTGTGAATATTGCTATAACCTCAATGCTGTCTCCCAGGCTAGGGTCAAGCCTTGCTCCCCATATGACATTCGCATTCGGCGCACTTCTTTCAGTGAGCTTTTCGCCTATCTGGTTGGCCTCGCCAAGAGTGAGGGCAGTTCCCCCTGTTATGTGCATTAAAACTCCTGTTGCATTTGAATAATCCACATCAAGAAGCTTGTTTTTCAGCGTATCTCTTACTACGTCTTCTACTCTGTTAGAACCACTTGCAGTGCCAACACTTATCATGGCAAGCCCTCCAACTGACATAACGGACCGCACATCTGCGAAGTCCAGATTTATCAGGCTTGGTTGCGTTATTGCCTCGGTTATTCCTCGTACTGCCTTAACTGTTATCTCATCTGCAATGGCAAATGTTTTCTCTATTGGAAGATTTGGGTATAATTCAACGAGTTTTTGATTGTCTATCACGATTAACGTGTCGATATGCTGCCTTAGTTTCTGTATCCCTCGCTTTGCAGTTTCAAGTCTAACTCTTTCAAGTGAAAAAGGAACAGTCACTACTCCCACAACAATTGCGCCATTGTCCTTGACTACTCTGCCTACCACTGGAGCGGCTCCGGTTCCTGTCCCGCCGCCCATTCCGCCGCATAAGAATACAAGATTCATGTCTTTTGTAAGCACCTCTATTTCATTCCTGGAAAGCTCCGCAGCCTTTTCGCCTATTTCCGGATAGCCTCCGGCTCCAAGTCCGTGCGTCAGCGAACTGCCTAGCATGAGCTTGCTTACGCTCGGATTCATCATATTCAGCTGCTTTGCGTCCGTATTGAATGCGAGGAGCGAAGCGCCTTTTATGTCCATTGTGCTTAATCTTTGCACGGTATTGTTGCCACCGCCTCCTACTCCGATCACTCCAATGCGTGGCTTAAATAGCTCATAACTATCTACTGAAGAATTTTGCCCAATGTTTTCATACATTTATACACCAATTACGCTACAAACTACTTACGACAAAATAAATATACTTTTCTATGCACAGCTTGCAATGCAAATTATTCGGAGGGCATTGTGCAGATCATGCCTCAGGAGAAGAAAGCATGTATTCCGTTAGTCCATTTCCTTTGTTCTCCAAGTGCCCGTTGTTGACTTCCTCCGTTTAGGTATGTATACATATTCATGCCCCCATGGATCCCTTGTTTTTATTTTAGAGGGTCTTACATGCGTATGCCTTGACAATGAAAATTCATCCTTTGTGGGCTCTTCGGTAAGCATCGGTCCCTGTTTTGGGGAATATTGCGGCTCCTTGTCAACTTTCTCTATAGTTATACATGTTACGGGGCATTCCTCAGGACATATCATGCACCCTATGCATTTTGAAACCTGTATCGGGTATTCCGTCATCTCCGCGGCGTATGAATGGTCGTCAGTTGCACCGTCTTCTATGTTTTTGTGGTATGCACGGGTAAAATCGAGCGTGTTTACCGGGCACACGTCCCCGCATATCCCGCACTGTATGCATTTTGAATTGTCGAACGTAAATTTGAAAGGCAATCCTATCACGCCTTCGGCTGTTGTGCTGGAGAAGTCTCTTTTATGACAGGCTGCGGCTTCGGCTCTATCTGTCTATTGAAAAACCCTCCTTTAAACGAATATACTGTTACTATGACCCCACATACGCCAAGTATTGCAAATCCTACATAAAACGTATACATGGCCAGTGCGGGATTGTTTATTGAATTGAAATAGGTGTTAAAGAAACCCCAAATGTTGCTCGTGCTTGTAGATACCGTTGGAGGGAGCACCGCAAGCTGCGTTGCGCTCTCAGTTACGAATACCGTTCCTACCGTATAAAGCAGCGTACCTATTATCACAAACACTGAAAGGAGGCTATTATAAAACGGCTCTTCATCTGTATCTTTTATTACCATGAGCACAAGCGCAATAGCAAAGAAGTCTATTGCAAGCGGCTGAAATGGAACAGCAATTGGAAAGTCCTGGTAAATGCCCGGCCAGAAGAGCAGGAATCCAAGGAACACTATAAGGAATATGCTTGCATCCCTTAGCAATATAAAAAGCAGCCACCATATATCCGCAGCCAGCCGCAGTGTGAATTTCTTGAGTATCCTTATGAAATAAGGCCTTACTATCTGTATCGATACTGCAAGTATTGTCAGCAGTGTTATGAGTATTGCAATAGTAGCTTCAGTGTATACTGAAAGGGAGCTGACATACGTGTTAAACTGTAAGATTACAGGCACCAAGCCAAACATACCATTCAATACATTTTTGTTTGCATCAACTATTAAAGCTTTACTTATCACATTGCGAAAATCAAGTAAATAATCTAAGCGCCTATTCCTGTTAATACCTCTGCTAGCCTAAAAAATTAAATAGCTTGAATACGTAAAGCCATCATGTTGAATTCTGAAATAGCAAAAATGTTCGAAGAGATAGCAGACATGCTTGAGCTTGAGGACGGAGACTACAGGTTCGAGGTGCGTGCATACAGGAAGGCGGCTCTCTCATTGAACACAATGCAGGAAGACGTTGGTTACATATACAAAAAGGGCGGAGCCGAAGCGCTTATGGAAATATCTGGAATTGGCAAGGGCCTTGCAGGCAAAATAATAGAGTACATAAATACCGGCAAGATGGCAAAGCATGAACAACTAAAGAAAAAATATCCGATAGATTTCGAAAACCTTACCAGAATACCCGGCATCGGCGCAAAGAAGGCGTTCAAGCTGTACAAATACCTTAAAGTAAAGGATGTTCGGGATCTCAAGGAAGTGCTGGCAAAGCACAAGATACGCGATCTTGAAGGGTTTGGGGAGAAGAGCGAGGAAGAGATAAGCAAGGGAACCGCTCTTTTAGAATCTAGCAAAGGGCGAATGCCTATAGGCAATGCGTTGCCAGAAGCCGAGTCGATAATCAAGGAATTGGAGGCTTCAGGACTTATCAAAAGGTCGTCTATAGCTGGGTCGGCAAGGAGGATGAGGGATACTGTAGGCGATTTGGACATACTTGTAACTTCCGATCAGCCTGGCAAGGTGATGAAACTCATTCCTAAGCTCAGCCAGATAAAAAGCGTGGCGCTTATGGGCCCTACAAAAACGACAGTGAGGCTCAAGGCAGGGATAAGCTGCGATGTGAGGGTTGTAAGGGACGAAAGTTTCGGGGCAGCCCTCCAATACTTTACCGGAAACAAGGACCACAATATCAAAGTAAGGCAGGTTGCAATCAAAAAAGGGTATAAGCTCAATGAATATGGCCTCTTCGACAAAAAAGGAAGGAATTTGGCCGGAAGCGAAGAGAAGAGCGTATACGACAAGCTAGGGATGGAAATAATGGATCCTGAGATGCGCGAGAACAGGGGCGAGGTAGAGCTTTCAATAAAACACAAAATACCAAGGCTAGTGCAATTAAGCGACATAAAAGGAGATTTGCATGTGCATACCAACCATAGCGATGGGAGCAATACGATACTCGAAATGGCAGAGTATGCCAGAAAGCTCGGGCTTGAATATATCGGCATAACGGACCACACAAAGAGCGAATATGTTGCCCATGGCATGGACGATGCCAAGTTTGCTAAGCACCTTGCTGAAATAGACAAGCTTAATTCTAGCATTGAAGGCGTGACAATACTCAAGAGCGCAGAGATAGACATATTGAAGGATGGCAGCCTTGATCTGAGCAGGAAAACCATGGAAGCGCTGGATTATAGGCTTGCAAGTGTGCATACAAACCTAAACATGAACATGCATGACATGACAAACAGGATAATCAAGGCTATGGAGAGTGGATATGTCGACATACTGGCGCATCCAACGGACAGAATAATAAACACAAGGAATCCGATACAGTTGGATTTGGACAAGATGTTTGATGCTGCGGATAAAAATGGCGTAGCCTTAGAAATAGATGGATATCCTGACCGCCTAGATCTGAACGATGAAAACATATTCAAAGCAAGAAACTACAATGTCCAGTTTGCAATAGATACTGATTCTCATCGTGACACGCATCTTGAATTAATGAGGTATGGGGTGAGCATGGCAAAGAGGGGATGGCTTCAAAAAAAGTCAATAATAAATTCTCTTGGGATTAAAGATCTGATAAAAAGATTCAAAATTAATAAAACACAGTAATATTTTGTAGCAAACATTTAAATATAATTTATATATCATTCATTTCAGAAATGGCTGAGTATTGTGAAGTTTTTCAATAAAAAACGTAAACCTAGTGAGTCGATCAGTGTAAAGCCCGTTGTTCAAGATAATGTAGCGCATGATGCAGAAAACCAGACCAAACTAACAAACAGCGAGATGCTTGAAAAGGTTAAAAAATTCAACGAATTGCTGTCAAGTCCATATGTCGGCAGGGAAGAAGAAGCAAAAGTGATTACTCTTGCACTTATAATCAAAGAGCACCCGCTATTTCTTGGAGATCCGGGCACC
>JAJZOS010000009.1 GCA_021851985.1 Microcaldota archaeon
TGAGCTTGAATGTGTTCAATCCTTTATTTGCCTCTAGAAAATCAAGCAACGTTTTATTCGTATGCATTGATATTTGTTTTATTGCATCGGGCAAGAAAGTATCTGAAGGCTCTGGATTGTTTGTTACACCAGTGCGTTTGAAACGTAACATTTTATCACTCATATATACATAGCTTAAGGCCATTGTATAATATTTATAACTACCCTAACGCTAAATTTTAAGGTAAATACATATTTTCTGTTTACTTATGTATCGCCATTACTTTTATCTCAAATATCAAAGTCTTCCCTGCCAACGGCGAGTTGAAATCAACGGTAATGGAATTGGAGTTGATTGCAGTAACCACACCCTGTCCACCAGTGCTTGACGAAACTATTGTGCCTACAGATATTGTCTTATTTCCCACAACCGACCTTGGGAGACTAACAATGCGGCTCTGATTCACTTCACCATAAGCCTCGGATGGTGTCAAAGTAACATTTTTAACTTCACCCAACTTCATTCCTATAACTGCATTGTCAAATCCAGTTATAAGCTGCCCGCGACCTACGGTGAAATTAAGTGGCTGAGCCCCAAAATTGGAACTGAATATAGTTCCATTGGTGAATTTTCCAGTATAATAAACGCTTACATTATCCCCAGCTGCAACGGTAGTTTGAGCGGAATTATTACTCACCATATAAATTACAGCTGCAATTGCAATTATAATGATAATTAGAATTAATTTATAATGTAACTGTACGCCATTAGTCATGATTTTCCCATTTTTTCCAGCCATATTGGTATTTGTTGCATCGCAACATAATTAAATATTGCCATGAATTAGATTTATCACTTGATATCTTCGTATAAGCTAGTAAATCCAAGACATGCCTTTTTTTATAATGGGTGCAATAATAAAATATGCTAAAAAAATCTGTATATTCCATAATTGCAATAGCACTGCTACTAATTGCAGTTGTAATTCTCATTCATATTCCTGGGTTTGCACATACTCCTGTCTCAAAGCCAAGCGTCCATAATCAAAGCGTGGTACTTGGGGCTGACGGTTCGATAATGAATGCCAGCCAAATAAAAGTGCTTGAATCTTTCGGAGTGCATTGGATTAGGCTGGATATATCTGAAAACAAAAGCTTTGAAAGTTACATAACAAATCTTACTGCGAATAATATGAGTGTGCTTGGAATAATAGACTATAGAACCATGGGCGTGAAGTTTAAAAATATTAATGGCAGCCTAGAATGTGTAAGCAACTGCAATTGGACCCTCAATGACTGGCTTTCAAACGTGTCCGATGTCGTAAATATGTACCCCCAAATACATGTTTGGGAGATATGGAACGAGCCCCAGTTGCCAATATTCCAAAACGGATTCAACAACGGGAGTGTTTACAACTACTTCCTGATGCTGCGTGGAGCATATGGCGTAATAAAGAGATATAATCAGTCTGATACAATACTCTGTTTAGGGGGCGATAACATATATGAAGGAGGCAATGCAATATGGGCCTATGGGTACAACTGGGCAAAAGAGCTTTGGAGTTATGGCGCATCTAGATACTGCAGTGCCATATCACTACATGCATATACTGGATTCACATTGATGATGAACCAGAGCTTAGGCAATGGAGTTACAATGGGCTCCATATTTAATGATTCTTTAGACGCTTATGAAAACCTGACTCATAAACCTATATGGATTACAGAGATAGGCATACCTTCAAATAACGGCACAGGATTAGGAAATAGGCTTGATAATAGCTATAACAAGCAGGCGATGTTCCTAAATCAGACATTCTCAATGTTTGCATCAAAACCATATGTAGGTGGGATATTCTGGTTCAATGTCAATGGGCATGTTGATAGCCCGTATAACTTCAGTTTTGGGCTTTTCAACAGGAGCTTCAGCCCAAAACCATCTGCATATGCATTCGAGAAGGTCTCAGATGCATTGCGATGATGCATGAATGGTATTTATTGGTTGTTTTCTAATCATAAATTAGGTGTTGGTTTGAGAAAATCCGGAACTGTCAAAATAAGAAGGGCAATTTCAGCGGACGCAGATTCGCTTTTGGAGCTTTATCAGGGTCTTTATCCAGAATTAAAAGGGAAGATAAGCTCTTTTAAGCTGCCAAAAGCAGATACGGAAACTTTCATTGCCAATTACGGGGTTGAACCTGCAGGATTTGTGATACTTACTTTCATATCCTATAGTCAGAAAAAGACTGGCTTCGGATATATAGAAGAATTATTCGTAAAGAAACGCTATCGCAGTCTAGGCATAGGCAAAATGCTTGTAAACTCGGTTATCTTATGGTGTAAAAAAAGAGGTTATAACGTAATATTCCTTACGACGCCGAAGACGAACATAGGCGCAATAAAGTTTTACAGGCACCTTGGATTCAGAAAGAGCAAGCAGGTTTGGCTGCAATATATAAATAAGAAGAAAAAGAAGCAATAATTTGAGCAATCCTCGAATTATCGTGCATTTGACTTCATATACTACGGGTGTTTTAAGAATTTGCCTGCATAATGCTCTGCGCAGCTGTTACAGCAAAAATCTAAGGCTTTGCCGTTTATTCGTAGGGCAAGAATACCACGATTTTCAATCGCGGGATGAATGCAAGCATGTTAGACAAAGCGACTTTGGGACAAAAGTCAGACAAAGCGATAAGTATATAAGTTAAATACTTTTTCTTGCTTGTTGCGTATAAATGCAAATCATGAAATGTGCCCGTAAACATAGCTCTCATATCTATGTCCAAGCGTTTTTGCATATTTCAAAAGCGTCTTGTTATCCGAAGCGTTTATGAGCGCATTTTCATAGTCCTTCGGGATTTTTATCCTGAAATAAAAGAAATCCAAAAGGATTTTTTCAGGAACCGACACCGGAACATAAATGCCGGAATATTTCAAGTAATCAAAGCCAAAGAAGCCATGCTGGGAAATCCTGTGTATAACTACTCTTGTGTCGTTTATTAATCTGGCTCCTTGATTGGCTGCAGTGCGTGTTATTATTACCGGATTGGCCTGTTGCGTCCACAACTGCCTTATTGTCATTGCATATCCCATCCCGTAATAAAAAGGTCTGAAGGCAAAGCCATATGTTGCTTCGTTCTTCTGAAAGGAGTAAACGCCTTTAGCTATGCGATATACGCGCTTGCTTTTGGCTAGGTTGTGAATGAATAAACGCGCGTATTGACCGCCGCCGCCCATATGTATTATGAAGCGTTTTGCGTCAGCTGTAGTAAATACCTCTTGCTTGGAAAAATAATCCTCAAAGCCCTTCTCATACTTCATACGATCCATCTCTTGATATATTCCAAAAAGCCTGCATAAGATATCACTATTCCAGAATAGACCAGGCTTTTCAATACCTGCTCGTCAACAGGTTTTTCTATGGTCTTTATGAATGCAGAAAGTTTTAACCTTACAAAATGGTCGTTGCGGTTAAGTCTGTTGGTTAGCACGTATATGTCATATAAGTCTCGCATGTACCTCCTGTTAGAATAAGCTTCTATTTTTCTTACCAACAATTCCGTAGGGCTGAGCACTCCAATTGCCATTGTAGATCCGTCTACCTTAACGTAAGGCATTATTGTGCTTTCGGCAGCTCCCTCCTTCGCCTCTATAAGTAGGCTTGCAGTGCCATTGCCCACCCTAATGTTGGTATTTAGATCTGCATCCCTGCCTTCCAGCTTCAAGTTGTATTTGGGCAATTTATTTATCAAGCTCTCTACAGAATCATTTTTCATGTAAATATCTATATCTTCAGAAAATCTCATTCCTTCATAGCATCGCCATATGGCAGTGCCGCCATAAAGCAATGCGCTAGGCTCTATAGAATTATAGATTATCTCCATAACGTAATCTTGTAGCAATGCCAATTCAAGCCTTTTTCCGCTTAATACGTTACCAATGGGTTCCATATTTAATAAGTAGAAGTTATACATTATTATAACTTTCGCTTATTATATATTTGGATGCAAAAGCTGGAATCTGATGAAACTGACACCCTCCCACGAATGAAGTTCGTGGGCTTTCTGCGAGGCATTCTGTAAAAGACGCAATCAGCCTTACGGGTGTTTTAAGAATTTGCCTGCATAATGCTCTGCGCAGCTGTTACAGCAAAAATCTAAGGCTTTGCCGTTTATCTTAACCCTAACTCCTCCTTTGTATATTTCGCATCTGCATTCGACACATTTATCTAGTTTTGGTTTTATTGCCAACTCTATTATACTATCAAATCTGCTAGAGAGCCTTTCTGCAAATTTTTTCCCCTCGTCTGTAAGCAGATATACCTGTTTATCTCGTGGACCAGAAGAAGAGAGCTTTACATATTTATGGTCTTTCAGTTCCTTTAAGAATGGATATACCTGTCCGGGACTGGGCGGCACGCCAATCTTCTGTTCCAATTCCTTCATTATGTCATATCCAGATATGGGTTTATCCTCTAATAACAGCACTACAAAAAACTTTGACAAACTTGCTATTTTTATTTCAGGCATACTAATAATATAATGCAGAAGTATAATAATATATACTATATTAATATGTATAATTAAATATATATCAAAAAATGATATATTTTTATATATGCTTATGCATATGTATGAAGGTGATATAATGAAAGATGTTGTATGTGGAATGAACGTAGAAGAAGATAGCAAGCTCTCAAGCGAACATGACGGGAAGAAGTATCATTTTTGCTCGAAGGACTGCAAAGCTAAATTCGACAAGAATCCTGAAGAGTATGCAAAGGGCGGCAAAGGCGACAAGAAATGCTGCTGAGATTACAAAACGTAAAGATATGTCAACTTTAAATGAGATGCATTAAGTGGCAAATCGCAGGAAAGAAGACGGACATGTTGAAAAGCCAACCGCAGCGTACTTGCTGGTCATGGTAGGAGGGGTTTTTGTGCTGCTTGGAGGCTTTATGACAATCGTTTTTGGGGATCTCTTCGGGGGCATGATGTTACGCTTCGGATACCCTGCCATGACTGGCATATTTTCAGTGTTATGGATTATAGGCATAATATCCGGATTGCTCATGATAATATCAGCATCAAGAATAAATAGCCCTAAAAAATCTGTTGTAACTGAATGGTCGGTCATAGCGCCGGTCTTTTCCATGATAAGCCTATTTGATATGGGGGGTCTCTGGATAGGATTCATACTAGGTTTTATGGGGAGTATTTTGGGCATTGCGTATGGGTCATCATGATCCGCAAGCGTATTGACTTTCAAACAAAGGAATTGCATGGCAAATGATCCTATCTGCGGAATGTATGTGGACGAATACGAAACCAAGATAGTTGACACTAGGAACGGCAGGAAATACTACTTTTGCAGCAATGCCTGCCGCATCAAATTCGAGCGACCGGAAAAGGAATTCAAGCATCTTAAGATTATGCTTGCGATATCATGGCCATTATCTATATTGATATTGCTGATTACGTATATACTGCATTTCGAATTTTACCTTTTTGCACTGCTTGGACTGTCTGCAATAGTGCAGTTTTACCCAGGGATGAAGTTTTACAAAGGGTTAATCGACGCAGTCAGGAACAAGTCCACTAATATGGACATGCTCATAGCAATAGGCACCAGCGCAGCATGGGCGTACAGCGCATTTGTAGTGATTTTTCCCTCTCTGATTACTGCGTCGCATGGCGTTTATTTTGATTCGTCTGCACTTATAGTCACGCTGATACTGACTGGAGACTATTTGCAGCATCTTGCAGAAAAGAACGCGACCTCTGCTTTGGATAAGCTTTTTGCAATGCAGCCTAAAACAGTTAATGTGGTGAGGCAAGGGAAAATAATAGAAGAGCAGACAGAGAAGGTCGTAGTCGGGGATATATTAGTGATCAAACCTGGAGACAGGATTCCAGTAGACGGAACGGTCATAGAAGGCACAAGTGATGTTGATGAATCGACGGTTACAGGGGAAAGCATGCCAGTCAAAAAAACAGTCGGAGATGCGGTGATAAGCGGGACAATAAATAAATCTGGATCGTTCAAGATGCGCGCTATCAAGGTCGGCGGCGATACTACATTATCCCAGATAATCGGGATAGTCGAAGCTGCGGCATCGAATAGGGTGCCGATCCAGAAGCTTGCTGATAAGGTATCCGCATACTTCGTGCCAGTTGTAATATTCGTTGCTATTGCATCTGCTGTTTTATGGGGCGTGTTTGGTTCTGTTGGCATTCAGGTTGCAATACTGATTTTTGTAAGCGTAGTGATAATCGCATGTCCATGCGCATTCGGCATTGCCACTCCTGCTGCCTTATTGGTTGGTTCAGGAAGGGCATCCAGCTATGGCATACTGATAAAAAAAGGGGAAGCAATAGAAACAGCATTGAAAATAAACGCAATTGTATTGGACAAAACAGGAACTATAACCGAGGGAAGCCCTGAGGTAACCTCGATCTTGCCTTTGGATGGACATTCGGAAAATGATATCCTTTTCTATGCAGCATCGGCGGAACAGCAATCCGAACACCCGATCGCAAAGGCGATAATCAGGAAGGCCATAGTGATAGGCATATTGCCTTCAATTGCAAAAGATTTTTCACATAATGAAGGAAAGGGCGTAAGTGCATTGGTCAACGGAAAGACAGTTGCGGTTGGGAATATCAACATGTTTAAAGAAGTTAAAGGTGCCGGCTATGCCTCAGATAAGGCGATAAATATGCAAAATGAGGGCAATACTGCGCTTATCTGCTATCTCGATGAAATGCCGATGGGGATCATCGCGGTTTCCGATCCAGTAAGAAAAGATAGCAAAAAAGGGATAGATGCCCTGAAATCCATGGGTATGGGGGTGTACATGGCGACGGGAGACAATAAGGCAGTCGCAGAAAGGGTTGCCAAGTCGGTTGGAATAGAAAATTATATAGCAGAAGCAAGCCCGATGAGCAAAGCAGAACTGGTTAAAAAGTTACAGACTGAAGGGAATATAGTCGCAGTTGTAGGTGATGGCATAAACGATGCGCCTGCCCTTACACAGGCCGATTTAGGCATTGCCATAGGTGCTGGTACTGAGATAGCAATAGATTCCGGAAGCGTTGTACTTATGAAAAACAGCATTAACGATATAGTGAAGCTGCTTCGCCTTTCAAGGAGCATAACAGGTAAGATAAAACAGAATCTTGCATGGGCATTTGGGTATAACATAGCACTTATACCTTTGGCCGCCGGGGCGTTAATCCCGTTTTTCGGCACATCGATATACGATGCGCTTCCGATACTTTCGGCAGTTGCTATGGCACTAAGCTCCACGATAGTGGTTACAAATTCGTTGCTTCTTAAGAGGACTAAGATCTGAGATGGCAAATACTTGATGCTTGATTTATTCGTAGGGCAAGAATACCACGACTTTTAAGTCGTGGATGAATTGCACGTCGTAATTTATAGCCATTTATGCCTAATATATTATAATATAATTTAGGCAATTTTATGAGGTCTATAAAAAAAGCTTCAGTCAAAAAGAGATTCATGCATGTAAAACAACATGGTTGATATGGAACATAACTTGTATACTCTGGACGCTGCCGAAGCCGCAAAATCGTTGGGGTACAGCATCGCTACACTGATAGATAAGCTGTCCTCTTTTGATTACGGTTCCATACCTGCTCTTACTGAGAGAGAAGAGGGCGATACCAAGAAATGGGTGAGCATACGCAGCAAGTACCCGTTTACTATTGCAGTGATAATGGATCGCAACAGCAACGACATAGCTGGCTACTGGTCATTCGTGCCGTTAGACGAGAAAACGTTCAAGCGTATAAAGGATGGCACAGTGATAGATGGTGACATAGCTATCGAGAACATCCCAGAATTGAAATCCGGGAGCAGATGCTATATGTACATAACAATGATCTTCCTTAAAAAAGAGTACAGGCATACGGGTGCTGTCAATGCAATCTATCACTCATTTGCAAAAATCATATCGGAATTCGCGGAAAATGACATATTTTTCCACGAGGTTGCGACAAACGCCTACACCAAAGAGGGAGAATCCGTAGCCCTGCATCTTGGCATGTCTTTTGTAATACGGAGCGCGGAAAGGGGCAAAATATATTCTGCAAAAACGCAATCGATTCTCGCTTCAAAATACTTAAAGGCTGAAAAGAAGCTTATCGAAGCGTATTTCAGATACGCGTAAGCCCTTTTTGCCCGTGATTATAATAAAAAGATATAGTTGACATAGAGCACAATTTGTATTATCTGGATGCGGTCGAAGCTTTGAAATCTTTAGAGCACAGCTAGTGCCAAATATAATAAGATATTATTAGAATATCTAACATATTCTACGAATACACTAAACTGCTTATTAACATGTGCTAAAATACAAGTTTTAGTCAGGTTTAGCGGTCGAACTGAAAGTTTTTAAATATTACAGTATCTATATGCAGTAAGTGATGCAATGAGCATATTCAAAAAGAAGCCACAGAATGGCAAGGACAATGAGGAAGGGCCTATCGGAAATCTAGTATCAAACGAGCTTAGGAAAAGAATTAGGCATGATGAGTATAATCCGGAATACAAACCTCTTTCGCTATCTGATAAATACGGCCCATATGAATACCCTGGAGAAACCGGTCGAAATAAGGGGGGGCATCGTGGTATAATAAAAAGAGGCGATGAGTAATGTGGAAAGAGAAACTATCTAGAGCAGTAATTGAAAAGAGAAACCCATACCTAAACTAATATCAAGCAAGAGAAAATAATTGTAATAACTATTGGAGAATAAAAGCTTTTTTTATCCACCTGCTTATAATGGTCTTTTATAATTAACGTAGACCGTCTTTTTCGTATCTTTTCAAATATTTTATTTTGTTTTCATGTATTGCTGTTTCCAAATGCTGATTATTCTATCATTGTGTTTCATTTGGGCTATTCGAACGGAGTTTTTCGATGCTATTATTTACGTAAAAATCTGCACTGCGCTCTAAAAGAAGCTTTGCACATCTACACGCTTATTATTAATAGCTTACCTAAGTGCAGTCCTTCCGTATGCATCCCTTGTGTTTACATCAGCTCCATGCCCTATAAGGAGCTTGGCAATCTCCGTGTGCCAATTCTCCTCAGCCAGCATCAGTGCAGTCCTTCCATCACCATCCTTTGCGTTCAGATCAGCACCTTTCTCTATAAAAAGCTTGACAACCTCTATGTTTCCGTTCTTTGCAGCCAGCATCAGTGCAGTCCTTCCATCACCATCCTTTGCGTTCAGATCAGCACCTTTCTCTATAAAAAGCTTGACAACCTCGATGTTTCCGTAATAAATAGTATACATCAGTGCAGTCTCCCCATAATAGTTCTTTGCGTTCAGATCAGCACCTTTCTCTATAAAAAGCTTGACAACCTCGATGTTTCCGTTCTTTGCAGCCAGCATCAGTGCAGTCTCCCCATAATAGTTCTTTGCGTTCAGATCAGCACCTTTCCCTATAAGAAATTTTACGCATTCTATATTCTCCCTCTCTACGGCCAACATAAGCTCAGTCATTTTTTCTTTATTCTTTCTAAAGTTCATGCAATTCGCCTTAACAGCATTTGCATTTATTCAAATATTTATATATACCCTCACTAAGAAAGTCTTGAAATGAGAGATGTGCATGCGCTGAAGAAAGCGTATAAACAGCCGCAAGGAACTTTAATTTTAATTGTTCCATTAAGGATGGTTTCTATCAGCTTGCATTATATATAAAATAATATTAGAATTACTAATATTATGTTAGTTATACCATAAATCGCTCAGTTTTCGCTTGTAGTCGCTTGAGGCCCTCACCAATATAATTGCATGGAAAGGGTTATTTTATAACGCTGTACGTTAAATCTGGAGGCATTTTTCCGTAAAACTGCGCTGAAAACCTGTATTTTAGCATGTTTTTATACCAAAAATAAGCACTTCCATAAAAACGAAAATCAAGATTTTTGTTTCATATTAATGAGCTAAAAAAGGACTCTCGAGGAAAAGTGCGATTTTTTAAACAAGTTTGGCGTGCAATACCGCTTGCTTAACTAAAAGGGCCGGTTTTCCATAAATCCGAAAGAGGAGCTTTTTGAAAAGCCTATTTTCATTTCATTACTATGGAATTCTATTTTAGTATATGCTGTACCAATGCTTTTTCATTACTATGGAACTTGCTGAAAAAGACTTATGCATTCCTGCCTCAGAACTCCTCCAACCATCTCAACTCCATCTTTCGTGTACCTATGCTGTCCCTGCGGCCTTAGCTTTGCATTTGCATCGAGTTTTGAGAGATCATCCAGGCTTATCCCATAGACTATTCTCTTGATGCCGGAATACTTGCTGGCGCCAAAGCACATGATACAGGGTTCGCATGTAGAATAAAGAGTAAACCCTTTTAGGCTACCATGGTGTTCCAACCTGAGCCTCTTGGATGCACTCCTTATCGCATTCATTTCTGCATGCGCAACAATATCGTGATCAACGGATGTTGTGTTGTAGCCAAAAGATATAATTCTTGAACCTTTAACTATGCATGCAGCAAACTTCGCTTTTGGGCTACGCTTTACCTCCCCTAAGGCCTTATCTACTACAAAGTTCATAAATTTTTCATGACCCATTTAATCATCTAACATATTAATAGAAATTCTAAAAGAATTTATTTAACAGTATTCTTCTCTATCCAGGAAAGATACTCGTTGCATCCGGATATCTCAGTCATTGTTATTTCTGGGAGCTCATACGAATGAATGCACATTATCTCTTTTTCTACCTTAGCAAACAACTCCTTTCTGCTCTTTATTATGCATAGCCATTCCTTTGCAGTCTCAACCTTGCCTTTCCAGCGATAAGTGCTTGTAATGGGTCCTACAACCTGTACGCATGCTGCAAGCCTTTTTGAAACAAGCGACTTTGCTATATTGGATGCTTCTTTCTTGCTGCCTGTTGTTGTAAATATTTGTACATATCCGTTCATTTTCTCATCTTATATATTTGTAGAAATTCTAAGACTATCTTCGTTAATCCAATTTCAGCTCCTTTATGAGTTCTTTTACCTTTTCATATATCTGTCCCTTATTGCTACATGACCTGCATAGTCCATTAATTTTGGGCCTTTTATGTCCCACATCCTAAGCTTATCCGAGCCCTGAATATAATACATGTGCTATCTTATGTACAAGTTCTTTTCTTTCTTCAGGATTTTTAAAAGCGTGATTGCCTTTCAGCCTAATACATGCTCTAGAGCATTTGTCGTAAATGTCCATATTCTTGCGCTCTAATATCTCATCTTCTGTCGGGATTATTGTCGTTAGTTTTGTTTTGTACGAATAAGAAAGGATGGCGTCCTTAGCGTTGAAGCTGCGCAGGCTCGCCCAAAATCCGGGGCCTATTTTCTGCACTTCACCACTTGAACGGGGATATACCGTTATACCTGTTTTGTTTACAATTCCACCCTTCTTTGATCTGATTTTACTCTCTAAGCGTGCGGAAGTAACTTCTGAATTTGAATCAGGAGGAGATATAAATAGTGTATTTTGAATATTGTCAGGCGAGAGTAGTGCTATAACATAGCAACCAAGGGACATGCCCAGCAGATAGATATTGTTACCGTAATTTTTGCGAGTGAAACCTATTACAATATTTAGATCCGCCGCTTCTTTTGCAAGTGTCACCTCCTCTTGCCCTCCTGCGCTCTTGCCATAACCTGCAAAGTCAAATCTTACTATCCTGAAGCGGCTTGCAAGCGAGTGAGAAATGTCAAGGAAAAGACCACCACCTTCATCTTTATTTGTTCCGAAACCATGGACAAATATTAAGGTTTTATCCGATTCTTCATTGCCCTCTACAACAAGATCTAGATTTTCGTCAAATTGGTTTTTTATCTTCATAAAATAACCTACAAGAAGATATACAACACTTTAATAGAAATTCTAAAAGCATATGTTCATGTCTTGCTTATATCGTTATTAATTATGTGCTTTTTCGCGTTCCTTAATTCTATGAGCCTTTTAGCATTTTCAGAGGTTATGGTGAATGGTCCCATATTATTATTTTCCTTGATTTTTTCAGCCTTAGAAAGCACTTCAACCTGCTCCCATGGGATCCCATATTCAGGCGTCACATTATATCCAGAAAAGCACCCTTCTTTCTGCCTCCAGAACTTTATGCCAGTCTCATTAAACTCTATAACGTCTACAGTCTTTACGCTGCCTGTAAAGCCATCAACTCTCAGCAGCCTACCGTTAGATCCTTCCTTGAATTCCGCTATTTCCAATTTTATTTTTACTTTTTTGTCATCTTTATTTTTGTCATCAGATCTTATTATTTTCTCAACTAGCTCCACTATCTTAGCGTCATATGAATCCTCGTAAGTTTTAGTTTTTTCTGTTCCCGGCATGACAACACCAAATCTAACTAGCATCGCATATATTTATAACTTGCTTTTACCGCATTTTTTATCGGCACACTTGTGCCCTTTTATCCTTTTCTATCGTTCCGGTAACCTCCAACGATGCCTCTATATATATCGGTTCTGAAACGTTCTTTGATGGAATAACTGCCTGTATTACGCCAGTAGGGTCCCTTATCATCAAAAACAGGTTGTCCGCCATGTCTCTTTTTCTCCACACCCATCCAAATAAAGTTACCTTTTTGCCCACTTTAGCCTAGCTAAGCAGGTCCTTTATATAAACTTGTTTGCCCTCTACAGGAGCAGTAAAATCGTTTCCATTGCTTTTTTTGTTCGTCAAAGTATCAGACTCTATTTTATGCATGGATGGTTCCTTCGTATGTGTAGACATGTATGAGATCTATTGAATCTATCAGACACGTATTTATTAAAAAGCAATAATACATAAAAGCGTTATGTCCAACGCTTATCTTGCCATAAATCTAATAATTCTCGCTAATCGATGTATTCTAATTCTCCCACAAGCTGCATTTTAAGATGATCGGAATTATCTTTCCCTTCTTATCAGGCTCTTCAACTCACGCATCTTGGCATCAATTGCACTCACTTCCTCTTCAGGGGTAAGCAGCCCAGAATCAAGGATAAGATGGTAGAAATTAGGGTCCCTGTAATCCGTGCCAAAGAGTTTCTTCCCTATCGCTGCCTCAGCTCTCTCCCTTTCACTCAGTATGGTGCTTATCTCTTCGCTGTTTTTGCCGGAATATTCTGGCCTTCCTGCAACGCGCTTAACGCGAACCCCCAATGGCGCGTCAAGGTATACAATAAGACATTTGTCTTTGTCAAAGATTTGTGGATATCTTGTATCTATTATGCAATGTAGGTCCTGGGCGTAGTGCTTTAGATTTTTGTTTGCTTCCAGCTGATCTGCCTCTGGTATGGATTTCCAATAATCTTCGAATGTGATATCATTGTTTGGATACTCTTTTTTGTATTGGTCCCTCCATTTTCTGCCTACAGAGTATACCTCTGTGTTGTATAGAATTGACAACAGGTTTCCTAATGTCGACTTTCCAGAACCAGGAGGACCAACAATCACTATTGGAAGATTAGTGGTCACTACTGCAGGTTTCTTAGATTTCGTTTTGGTTAATCTATCGCTCATAAATATTGATAGCGCTTTTCCTAATATTTAAACATTTCATTTTTAATTGCTGTTAATAGCATCTATCCTATACAAAAAACAATAGTTTATTGTTCCGGTTGCAGAATTGGCGTCAAAAGACAGGTGCTTCAAATTTTGGATACATACCAAATCGCAGCCTTTTACAGACGATAAAGACTTTTATACTTTGCATTGCCTATAATCATAGTTTACCTGATATAGTGTAACTGTGATATTATGCTTAAAACTCTTGCCATAGTTCCGTATCACCCATTCCTGAGCTGTAAATACAGCTACGGGTCTCTGCTAAAACGGCTGATTTATCTGGACTATGCTAACATGGAAGGCATAACAAAAGAAGAGGAGGGAACCCAAGATAACTGGGTGTCGGTTTTCGAGAAAAGTCCCTACTCATCAAGGTATCTTGTGGATGCAAATCTGAACATACTCGGCTACTGGCATTTTGTGGCCCTTGACGAAGAACTTTTCAAAAAGGCCAAGAAGGGTCTCATGCTTGACAACGAGATAACCGCAGACAAGATATACTCTCTTGAGAAGAAGGGAAGGTACAAGATGTATTTCGTCGAGACGGTAACGCACCCGGGCATAACCAACACTGACGCAGCCGCGATGCTTAACGAATCCTTCTACGATGCAGTTTATGATTTTGCGAGAAGCGGCATCTTTTTTACCGAACGGATAACTAATGCAATTACTCTGATAGCGGTCAAGAGAGCAATCGATTTCGGGATGAAGTTTGTCACTAAGAATACCTACAGAGGAAGCGTCTACTCTATGAAAATGACAGATTTTCTACTCAGGAACGCGAGTAGAAGGATGGATCTCTTCAGGCTCTATTCGAATGAATTCCATGACAGACACAAATTACACTGAAAAAATGCCTGAATTTTTACTGAAATTATTTGGGACGATATATCTTCTTCTGAGGAATTGGGGACAGAAAAGACTTTTTTTCACATATATAAAGTTTTCGTCAGATAAAAACATATAAATATCTGAAAAGACAATATTATTATTGGTGTAAGTATATGGAAACAACAATACAAAAACCCGGATTAAGTACAGTTGGAAAGAATGGATTTTTAAAGAAAGTTTATGAGCTGCGCAATGATTATGAGAAAAGCGCAAATGTTACTCCTGCAGAATCGAAAGCCATACAAGATATAATAGATACGTTTAATGAAGTGTTCAATGGCCAAAGCCGCAACGAGGCTCCGCGCGATGGTTATAAAGTACTAGAAAGCATATACAATGCAGAAAAAGTCGTAAGGACACAAGCTTTAGGTCATATTGCGTCAAATGCAATTAGAGACAGGCTCATATCACTT
This sequence comes from Microcaldota archaeon, assembly GCA_021851985.1. Next base: position 14,901 of record JAJZOS010000009.1, read on the forward strand.
AATCGCGAAGACTCTCTCGCAAATATATTACTTGCATTAGAAAGTTCGGATTTAGAAAGAACTGAAAAAAGAAAGCTAGATGCAGGACAAAAAGAGCAGGAGCGGCAGATGGCAGATCTGCAGAAGAGGGTGGAAATCAGTGCCCTGCTGAGGAGAAAAAAAGACAGTGCAAGGAGGGCAGTAATGCAGGAATAATTGCACTGATCGGCTCATCTATTTATTGGCAAAAAGCGACAAGGGCAAGCTCCGTCCTGGCCATATACTGGTAAATACTAGAGATTGTCCTGTTTTCTGCTTTTTGATTGATGAATAGACAATATGACAATAACCCCTATAATTTCTTTTCCAAGACTATTTGATCATCCCGGCCCTCTAGTCTGGCCTTCTTATATGCTATCCTGGTGAACCCATTATCGTAATAAAACTTTCTTGTCAGCTTGTAGGGCTCGTAGCTATCTTCGTCAGGCAACGTCTCCACCTGTATGGACATCAGGTCATGGGTTCTTGCTTCATCCTGAAATCGATTGCTCTC
>JAJZOS010000083.1 GCA_021851985.1 Microcaldota archaeon
CAAAAAGAAACTCATCGCCACAATCCTTATCCTTCTGAGGCCTTTTTTTGAATATACCCATGATACCACTTATTGCACATAGGTACTTAACACTTAATAATTTTGCGGTTTGACTGCTAATTTCAGCTAAACTCTGGAGGTTCTGTGAAAGCAACTTGTTGTTTCTTGCGGATTGATTGTTAGATTATTGCCGATGTGCAACTACCTTCTGAGCAACCTGTGTGCATCGAGAATCAATTTCTCAGTCTCTTCCCACCCTATGCATGAATCTGTCACTGAAACGCCATATTTGAGGTCCTTTGCACGCTTTGGGATGGGCTGTGACCCTTCATTTATGTTTGACTCAAGCATGAGCCCCCTTATACCGGTGTTGCCCCTAAGTATCTGCTCGATTATATCTTTAAAGACCTTAGACTGCATCCTGTAATCCTTATTTGAATTTCCATGGGAACAGTCAACCATTAGCGCGTCGCTTAGCCCATTTTCCCTTAGCATTGCCTGTGCCTTCTCCACGCTCGCAGCTCCATAATTCGGCTCGTGCTCTCCGCCCCTTAGTACTATGTGGGTGTCGGAATTTCCCTTAGTAGTTACTGCGGATACCGTCCCGTTCTGATCCATCCCTAAGAACCATTGGGGTTTGGATGCGGCAATTACCGCGTGCATTGCTACCTTAATATCCCCTTGCGTACTGTTTTTGAACCCTACAGGCATGGAAAGTCCTGATGCCATCTGCCGATGCACAGAGGATTGCACGGTTCTTGCACCTATTGCAGCCCATGTGATGGTGTCACCAAGATATTGAGGTACGAACGGGTCTAAGAATTCTGTTCCGGAGAGTAGCCCCATATCTGCATTCCTCACCAGTATCTCCCTGGCAAGCCTGAGTCCTTTATTGATATTCTCTTTGCCGTCAAGGTTAGGGTCATATATGAACCCTTTCCACCCTACTGTTGTCCTCGGTTTTTCGAAATACACACGTTTTGTTATTATGAAAACGTCACCGACACTCCTGCTCAGGGAGAGCAGCTTCTTGGAATACTCCGCATCCGACTCTATATCGTGTATGGAGCACTGGCCTACTATAAGAACTATCCTTTTGTCCCTTCCGCGTATTGATTTTATGATATCATGCCTGCCACGCATGACGGTTTCCCTGCCGCGGCTAGTCAGGGGTACCTCCTGCTTTAATACTGCAGGGGTTATCAACGGACGGTATCCGGTTACGTTGCTGTCTTCTATTTTCTTTTTCGTGGATTGCGGCACTATGACACCTATTTGCCTTTTGTCTATGGTTAATGGCGAGCAGATATGTTATGGACGTGTAGTTAATATTCTTTTTGTACAACCTATTGATTTATCTGCATGAGTTTCTTTTTGGCATATTCTGAAAAACTTTCGTCTAACATTTTCAGGTATACTTCAAATTTTCTTTTGTCAAGCTTTTTTGATATTTCTTGATAAAGCTCTTCCCTTATTGGAACCTTCAGATATAACATGTCTATCACGGTCTTTTCAAGATCGGATACAGGCACCATGAAACCACCTACTCTCATTGTGCTAAAGCCGAAAAGAAGCTCGCTTTTTATCCTAAGTATCTTGTAGTTCCTGCCTTGAAAAGACCTTATCCCCGTCCTTACATTCCTTGTTGTCATGACTATGTTGTTTGAGGCCTGGGTCGATACGCCCAGAATGCTCAAGGCGCTTTCAAGCCCATAATAAAATGGCTGGAATGCAAAGCCTGCGACTATTGCATCATCATGAAACGTGTATACTCCTTTTGTTATGCGTTTTATCCTCCCGGAAGCATAATACTTGTGCATCATTAGCCTCAAGTACCTGGCAGTTATTCCTTTTTTCTTGAGCGCAAGCTCTGCATCCCTGAACGTAAAGACCGGATAATCTATGCTGTTGAATGTGCTTTCCAGCATTTCTTTGTATTTCATTTTATCTCGTCTTTTATGTAATTGACAATTGTATCGAAAGTAGGTGCAACGCCTTCGTATATAAGCTCTTTAAGCTGTTTTTCATCCTTGGGAGGGGTTATCGATTTAACGAATGCCTTTAGTTTTCTCTTTGTATTCTTGTCTATTTTCGGATACAAAGATAGCAAATGATATATATCGTAAAGGTCCCTTGCATAGCTCCTGCTTTTGTAAGCTTTTATCTTTTCTGCTATGAAGCCCGTCTCGGAAAGCGTATTGATAAACATTTTTGTTCCGTCAGCTCTCGTGTATTCCTTTTGAACGCTTCGCTTGCCTGCGGGCTTTTTGAGAATTTCGAGCTTTACAGAAGCCTGCGCGTTATGTATATCTATAACGCGTTCTGTCGAATATGGGTAATCTATGGTTATTCCCCTCTTGTTGAATTCCCAGGTTAAATTACTGGTCAATTTTTTAAGCTGCTTGTCAGAAGCGTATAAATCTAAATCAAACGAGAACCTCTTGCCGTCAAAGCATCTCCATATGGCAGTGCCCCCATGAAGGATTACCTCCTTTTCTATGGCTAGGGCCGCGTCCATGGCAAGATCCTGGAGCCTAGCTATGGCTACCTGCTTTTCCGACTTTAAGCTTTTTTCTATCGGTTCCAATTAATTACCTAAGTTATATTATAGTATAACATAGGTAAAATATAAAGGAGTATCGATTGCAATGCAAAGGCATAGTTTTCCTTTTAAAAAAACGCAGCTATGCACGTTTCGATCCAAGCGCAAGTTTTGGCTTTGAAACAGGCATCAACGCTGTCAGATCTATTGCTTTTGCAAAAAGGTTATTACATTCTATTAGGAAGAAAAAGCCTTTTTAACTATGCCTTCAATACCTAACTGAAATGGTGATGACGCTGCCATCGAATAAAAAACATCCGGGCCTAAAGTTTCTTATTGCCCTTCCGTTGATATCTTCGGTGTCGTACGCTTTCTGGGCACTGCTCATAACTGAGAGCATAAGCTTCTACGGAAGCAACTACGTGAGCACGCTTTTGATAATTTTCACCGTGTCGGCAGCAATAGCGCTTGCTTCCGCCCTCGTTTTTAAGAAAAGTATGCGCAGGAAGCCGGAAAGATTCGATATTCTGGCAGGGATATTTTATGCCATAGGCAACATAGCCCTGTTCAGCGTGGTCAATTCGAAAAGCCTTCTTGTAGTATACGCTATTTCTTATATGAGTGTGCTCTTTTTCCTATTCGACGGAAAAAACATAAAGCTGCTTGCAGCATCTGGAAAGAAGCTTATAGGAATAACTGTTGCCATTATCGTGATAGTTGCTAGCGTCATATACCTTTATATCTCGTTCAATTCTTCATACCCTTCATCGATAAACCTTTTCAGCATAGCCATGGGCCTTGCTGCAGCGGTATTTTATGCAATAGGCGGGATGCTTTCGGTAAGGGTCAGCTATGAGAGAGAGTCAATACCGAGCAAATGGTTCTGGATATCTGTTATTGAGGCGCTGGTGACTTTGATCGCAGTTCTTGCGTTCGGATTCAAGGTCACAGAAGCGTCTATAGGCATATCTGCTCTGGCTGGAGTCGCCATAGTAGTGCCATTTGTACTCGGATTCATAAGCTACACGTACACGAAATACCTAAGGGGAGTGCGCAAGGTTGTTGACAAAGAGCTCATTTACAGCATACCCGAGCTCGATATACTGTGGCTTGCAATACTTTACGGGGTATTTATAAAGTTCCTGGGATTGGGCGACTTCGCCGCCATAGCCGCGATGGTGGTCTCAGTAGTATATTTATACATGCTAAAGGCTTGATGAATGGCACATTATGGAGGGAGCCAACACCTTGCAATAATCGTGTTTTATTGGCAACGCTCGGCATGGATAAGGCATTTAAGCTATTGGCAAGGGCTTACGGGTATGCAGAATACGCTTTGATGAGCTTTTCGCTGGCATTTAAATATTTGGAAGCGAGAATCAATTGTGTTTTTGCAGAATAAATTTCTCCCCTTTCGGCGCTTTGCGTTACGAATGACATGCCTAGGCGCATGCCGAAGGATTTACCTTCTTCAGTATAAGCGTTTGCGGCCACCTCATGGAAAAATATATCCTTTTCTGCGAATTTAGAGAATGTTTCTGTAAATGAATCATAGATAGCGCCTACCGCATCCGTGTGCCTGTACTCTTTTTTAAGGAACACCATTGTTATGTACATATAACATCTACTTCCAGGTTTCAATTCTGGAATATTTTCTAAGGCTATGTCGCCGTCTATCATTGTGCCGCTCTTTATGCGCTTGAACGTTTTCTCATCCACAGGCACAAACGACCAGTAGCCTGCAATATCGTTTCTA
>JAJZOS010000010.1 GCA_021851985.1 Microcaldota archaeon
CAGAATGAAACTCCAATCTTCAATAGAATTTCTTACAGTATACGGATTCTCAATTGCAGTGATTTCTATAGTCATAGTGATAATTTTCTATTTAGCCACACCATATACAAATGCGATTCCTAACCAATGCATTGGATACGGCGTGCTGTGCAGCGGGTCAACATATATATCCAACACAATGACCAATACGGCGAACGTGATACTTTATCTGTCAAATTCAGGAAGCTCTCCGGCAAATATAATAAGCGCTAATGTGGTTATAAACGGGAGGACATACGGACCCGGACCCTGCTTCAATGCATCAGGCTCGGTGAGCACGGCATACAGCGGAAATAATTTTGTGGTGCCTGGAGGTCCAGTTACATGTATAATAGCCGTGAATCCGTCGAGTGGAATTGGAGCGGTAGTGCGAGGCGAGTTTACCATAGATTCGTATACATGCAATTCTGCAATCCAGCAATTCTCGGCGGCAAACTGTTTGTTTGTGCCGTCAGGGGAATCTGGGACATTTTCATCTGCATCCCAGGAAAGTTCAGCCATATATTATCATGTGACTGTGGCTGATAGTCCGGTGGGATGGGGATACGAGGGGGTCTCGGACAGCCAAACGGGATATACATGCGAGCAACCAAACCAATTGTGCACATATGACATAGCTGCGGGCACTGTAATTACAATAAATGCATATGATATTGTCAATTCAAATCACATTTTCTCGCGATGGGAATGTACAGGCGCATGCGGAGGATATTCTGGAACATCAAGCAGCGCGACATTCACATTGAATGGAGATATTACTGAGACTGCGGTATTCGTCGAATCAAGTTGAAGCCGCTATCAGGCATTTTTTGAACCGTTTTTGTGATTTTAATGTATTTCAAAAGCAAGAAGTCGCTTGGACAGGTATTTTTGATTACTGAGAGCATTGCCGAAAAGGAAGCTGTTCATGCTGCAGGAAAGACAGTGATAGAGATAGGGCCTGGACTGGGGATACTGACACGAAAGCTTTGCGAAAACGCAAAAAAGGTAGTGGCTGTTGAAAAAGACAGGGATCTGTACGAGATGCTCAAGAATGAGATTCACTCAAAAAATCTTGTTCTTATAAACAATGATTTTTTCGACATTTCTGCATCAAGGACAGGCATTGAAAAGGCAGACATAATGATCTCGAATATACCTTATAATCTGTCTGGAAAGGTTATAGGGTGGCTGGCAAAGAATAATATGCAGGCAGTATTGTGCCTCCAAAAGGAGTTTGTAGACCACATGCTAGCGAAGCCAGACACACATGATTACTCCAAACTCAGCGTGATAAGCGCGTTGTTCTTCAGGGTGACGAAGATAATGAACGTTCCAAAAGGAAATTTCAGGCCGGTACCTAAAGTGGATTCTGTGATAATTTACATGAAGCCCTTAAAAGCTAGGATATCCGAGAGGCTGGTATGGATGATCGGACTTTTGATGCAGCACAAAAAGAAGACAGTGAGGAATGCGATAATCGACTCGAGAAAATATCTAGGGATGGAGAAGGATGAAATAATAAGCGTGGCCAACTCTGTATATATGTCGGATAAGAAGGTGTTTAAGCTTGCCCCAGAAGAGATATTAAAGATTGCAGAATACCTTGACCATGCAATCGCGGCCTAAAATGAATATTTGGGCTCACCTTCCTCCTTAAGGATTATGCCGTTCTTGACATTTGCAAGGAATTTTTGCTCTGCTTCTTTTGAACCTGCCTTTCCAAGCAGCGCTTTGTAGTGTATAGGCGCAACTTTTTCTGCTTTTATTGAATGTGCAGCCTCTATTACTTCATCAACACCCATGACATATGTGCCCCCCATCGGAAGCATTGCAAGGCCAGTAACTATCTTCTTCATTTCATTTATGAAATCCGTGTCTCCGGCATGATACACCTTGATGCCGTTTACGTCCAATATGTATCCTACCCAGCCATTTTCCTTGGGATGATAATGAATCCTGTTTTCTACTTTATTGTATGCAGGAACAGTGTTGAATTCAATTCCATTGAATGAATAGTGCCTGTTTGGCTCAACGCCAACCACATCCCCTACAGGCACCTTCCCGATGCTGTCCTTGGGAACAAAGACCCCTGTTTTGCGGTCCGCAATTCTGGCAATGTCTTTCTCGCTGAGATGATCGAAATGGGGATGAGTTATTAGTATAATATCTGCATGCGCGCTTGCCGCGCCCAGATTGAACGGATCTATGTAAACATTCTTGCCATTGAGGGTTAACAGAAAGCTTGCGTGCCCGTTCCATTTCAAGAAACTTAAGTCCATAATCTGTATTTGACAACTTAATTTAAATTCTTTTTGTGCGTTTTGGTCATGTAATATACAGCATGGTAAATCCTACGCCCAATGCTGCAAATGGCATATTTAACAACTAATAGCGGGAAATCCCACACCATTAATGAGTGGGATGACAGCTAGAGCGAAAATATTACATAAGTGTATATTCATATAATAGGTATTACAAAAAGATATGATAGTGCAGAAACAAGTGTCCATTTCATGGGATACCATTTCGTATGGTGTCCTAGGTATAGACGCAAGGTTCTGACACCAAAGATAGAAAAGAGGTTGAAGAAATTGATAAACGATAAGGCAAAAGATTTGGATTGCAAGGTAATTGCACTTGAAGTAATGCCAGACCACGTTCATTTATTCATTCAAGGTAAACCCATTTTGACTCCAAACTATATAATAGGGCAGATAAAAAGATATACTTCACATTGCATGCGTGAGGAATTTCCCGAACTAAAAACAAGATTGCCTACGCTTTGGTCAAGGAGTTATTTCGTATCTACACATGGTCATGTTTCAGATTCATTGATAAAAAGATATATTGCAGAACAGAAGGGATTGTAATATGGAATCAAAAAAGGCATATAAATTAGAATCTATCAAGTTGAAAACATGGAAACCATGAGGGTTGTGGGTTGCTCTGCAAGCAATGGCATCGATATTACTTTGTCAAAGGTGCTTGGTGTTGACCTTGTAAAGGCGGAGCTGACAAGATTCCCTGACGGTGAGATAAAGGTCAAGGTGCCTGAATTCAAGGAAAAAATAGCAGTGATCGTTCAATCTACTTATTTTCCCCAGGAAAAAAACCTTTTTGAGTTGGTGCTTGCCGCACAGGCGCTGAAAGGCAAGCACATTATTGCGATAATTCCTTATATTGCATATGCAAGGCAAAACAGGAGCTTCAGTCCTGGGGAAGCGGTGAGCATAAATTCAGTTCTTGATATTATAGAATGTGCAGGAATTAAGGAGCTAATTACTGTAAACCCGCATAAAAGCGAACCGTTGATGCGCTTTAACGGAAAAATAGGGATTGTGGATGCTGCCGGAACACTTGCCAAGAAAATTGGCGGAAATTTTGATAATCCGACTATAATAGCTCCTGATAAGGGAGGAATTGGAATTGCAAAAAAAGCAGCATCTGTAATGAAATGTGACTACACATACATAGAAAAACATAGGAACATATACGGATCGGTGAGCATAAAGAAGACCCACGGAGGCAACTTCAGGGGAAATGACATAATTATATTCGATGATGTAATAAGCACAGGGGGGACTGTAGAGCAGGCAGCAAGATTTGCATATGACCATGGAGCAAAATCTGTGTCTGTTGCAGCAATACACCTAGTAATGGTAAAGGGAGCGTATGAAAAATTACAGAGCTCCGGAATACAAAAGATCTTTGGAACCAATACAGTACCATTTGACAGGGCGGATACAATAGATATTGCTTCGGATATTGCTTCCAGAATAAATAAAATAGGGACGAAAGGAGTTTCTAAAGAGAAATAAAGTACATTTCATCCTTTTTATCGAGCTTGAAGAAGCCTATCCTTTCAAATTGGACTATGGATCCCTCACTAAGCCTTGTTGCATGTTTTTCTACATACGCATCATTCACTACAAGGCTTTTTTCATTGAATAATTCGCCGTCCATTAGATTGCCGATACTCGCTATTCTGCATTTGATCAGGTTGTTTTCTGCTATCCACTGTATTGCAGATCCGGATTTCTCTTCCGAATATTCGGCTTTTATTACATTTCCGGTGTTTTTTATAACCACCGAAAATGCGTCTTTAAGTCTTATTATTGAACCTTCCCTAAATTTTGTTGCATCATCCCTCTCAATGAAAAACTTTTTGCCCATTTTGTAGCTCCTCTGGCCAAGATTCTGCGAAGGATGATTCTTCAATATTACCTTGTCTATGCCGAGATTTTCTATGTCAATCTCTATTGGGTCCTTCAAGGCAAACAGCCTTTTTGCCTTCTGGTCTATTTCTTTTCTGTTGTATGAAAGAAGCATGTTTATATCGACACTGCTCTCATTCTTGCTCATTCCGAAGCGCAATACAAATTCCCTTATGGCATCGGGGGTTATTCCTCTTCTCCTAAGTCCAGCGATTGTCACGAGTCTTGGGTCATCATAACCGCCTATTTTGCCTTGCCTTATAAGCTCGTTAAGCTTTCTCTTTGAAGTGAGGTTATTAGATATTTCAAGCCTCGCCATGCTGTGTATAATCGGCTTTCTCAAGGAAAGTGAGTTTAATATGCAATTGAAAAGCTCGTCCCGGAGTTCATACTCCTTGCTCCTTATTACGTCGGTTATGCCTTTAATCGAATCCATTACCGGAGTATTAAAATTATATGTGGGCCACACCCGGTACTTGTCTCCTTGTCGGTAATGCGTGCTTGATTTTATCCTGAAAAGAATAGGATCTCTCATCGTGGTATTAAGAGACTGCATATCGCCATTTAATCTCAACGTTGCTTCATTTTCGGCAAACTCTCCTATAAGCATCCTTTTCCACAGTTCGCTGTTCTGATTGGATGTCTGCTTCTTGTGGCGGCATATTTCACCTTTTTCCCTGCCAAGTCCAGCTTCTTCTGCACTGCACATACATACATATGCATTGCCTTTTGATATCATCATGTCTGCGTATTTGTACATTTGCTCTATATGGTCGCTGGCATAATACTCTTCACTGAACCTTATGCCAAGCCAGTCAAGGTCTTTTTTTATTGCGTCTACAAACTCCTGCTTTTCAGAATCGGGATTGGTGTCATCAAAGTATAAAACGAGGCTGCCTTTATAGATCCTTGAAAACTCGCTTTCAAGAAACGCTGCTTTTGCATGGCCTATATGCATGAAGCCGTTTGGCTCTGGAGGAAACCGTGTTTTGAAATTCCCCTGAACCGCACCTTCGAGATTCATATTAGGCTTTGATGTCCTCTCGAGCTTTATCTTAGCCTCAGTCCTAAACTCGTTTGAATACTTTGAATATTCTGTTTCAAGCGAATCCTTGCTCATTAGATTGACTTTCAAAACGACTTCTCTTACTTCGTTTGATAGGGATTTTATGTCTTTTCGCAGTTCTGGGTACTGTGATATTACTTTATTGCAAACTGCACTCTCGCTTGCCTTTCCATAATCCATTGCATTCTTAACGGCATACTTCATTATTGCTGCGATTATGTCACTTTGCGGCATAGTTTTCTACCTCAGTAAAACCACACTAATAGGCCCGTATATAGTGCCGTTAGCATCAATAAGGGAGGATACCCTCACATTTAGCCTTGTTCCTATGGTGCGGTTGATCTGTGACGAAAAGGATATGTTCCTTTCACTCTGGGTCAATGGTATCTGAACGCTCTGTGAGCCTACCTCCATATTGAGAATTGGCGGAAGCTCCATGTACGCAGTGCCGTATGTTGCGGTGCAGTTCTTCTCGTCTGAATTTAGCTTTCCTGTTATATATTGGTATATTTTGTATGCACTCATATTGCCAGGGGCAACAAACGTTCCGCCGCCCGAAGTGTAAAAATTAAGCACAGAATTATTATCTTCAAGTTGAGCGGAATAGGAGGATATCGCATTAGACGCAAGTAACTGGACTGTTTTGTTTTTGCATGTTAAATTGAAAACAAGAGGACCGCCATATCCTGTTACCACGGCATTAGTAATAGACTGCGCGTAGGCTGTCTGCGGTTGTGATGTTACCTGAGGCTGCTGTGAATTATACGTAGTGAGCGAAATATACGAACTTAGGAATATAAGTGCAATGAATATTGCAAGGGCAAGTTCCGATATCCTTTTTTTATCCATAGAAATCATAAGATTTATTAATTGTGATTAATGTAAGATAAATAGATTATATATTAATTGCTATTTGGTGGAATAATGCCTTTTAACGATGGAGATTTTGTAAAGGTTGACTATACTGCGCGGAGGTCTTCGGACAGGAGCCTGGTTTATACGACGCTGGAGAAGATTGCAAGGGAGGAAGGTGCATATGATGCAGAAACGAAATACTCGCCGCAACTGGTGGTTCTTGGCAAAGATAGCGCTTTGAAGGGAGTCGAGAATGCGGTAAAGATAATGTCTGTGGGGGAGGAAAAGACGGTAGACATGGAACCTAAAGACACATTCGGAGAGAGGGATGATTCACTTGTAAATGTCATGCATCTTTCGGACTTCAGGAAAAAGGATATTAATCCGCAGCCAGGAATGAGGCTAGATGTTGACGGAAGAGTGGCTATAATAAAGAGCGTAAACTCGGGAAGAGTGGTCGTTGACATGAATCATCCGTTGGCAGGGGAAAAGTTGACATATAATATAAAAGTGGTTGAAAAGGTAGAGACTGATGACAAAAAGGTGGCGGCTCTCTCAGAGCATTATTCCTTAAAGCCAGATTCTGTTGCGGTCAATGGAGGCGTTGCAAAGGTGGTCTTTGGACCTAAAGTAAAAAAAGACAGTAATTATCTTATAAGTAAGGCTTCATTTTCAGAGGCCATATTCAGGTACATGAATGGCATAAACAAAGTAGTGTTCGAAGAAGAATATGAAAGGGAGAAACCTGAAACTGAAAAGAAGTAAAACCAGTATAATCCAGCGGATGATGGTCTTTAATCATTGATGTTTATTGCGTACGTGCCATTTACCTTGAATCCCAGCTTTTTGGCAATCTCTGATTTCTCAACATTTAATATGACTATATGGCCGTTCCACTTTGTGGTAAGGTTTGATGCTCCGCATAGCGGGCATATGTTTCCTTGGGCTATTATTAGTTTGCATGTCCTGCATGCCGATTCTGCCATATTTTCACCTATTTCCTTCCTCTCCTAGGCCTTTGATGTTGCCTATCCTTCTTGATTTCCTTGAGCCACTCTGGCTTTCCTAAGCCGTCAGGCCTCATTGTAAGTGCTATCTTTGCCTCGTTTATGGCGCCTTTAAAGCTTATTGAGGATACCTTTGCATATACTATGTCTCCTTTTTTGAGGCTCTTGCCGGAATTCCTTGAAACGAAGGCACTGGACTTCTTGTCATAACTTATGAAATCGCTGGCTATTTGGGACAGATGTACTAGACCGTCTATGGGACCGAGTCTCACAAAGCATCCAAAGTCTGCAAGCTCGGACACCTCGCCGACCACCACTTCCTCTATGTCAAGATTGAATACCAGTATGTCGAACTTCAGGCTGTGATGTGTTGAAGGGTCTCCGGGCATTATTAATCCATCGCTTATGTCCCTTGCATTGAATACTGCAACTATTATTCCAAGCTCCCTGTCAAGAGTCCTCTCATACTTGGATCTGAGCACTTCAAGCGCAGTTTTCTCTATGTCCTGCCCAAAATAGCTTGGTTTTATGCTTATCGTATCCTCTATAGTATGTATATAGTACAAAATCATGCACCATTAGAAGCTTTAGTGATAAATTATTGCTAGAGCAAGATATATTAGCGTTTCTCTTCAAGCGCTCTCATCTCTTCGTCTATATCATTCTTCATTTTTTTGAATTTTGATATGAAGAATATTTTGTATATAATGTATAAAATTATTATTATCAGCAGTATGAGAAAGGTCTTGAATGATACTATTATGGAATAGATTCTGCTTGAAGTTATCCTGCTTATTATAGAATTGCTTGGTATCGTGGTTGGACTGATTGCGTTTACAGGAGTTATTAGAGGGACTATATTAGATGACGCCTGCGACGGCGGTTTGCCAGGAAGGCCCCCAGAAGACGAGGATCCAGAAGATGAGGATTGCACAGTGGTTGTTTGAGGAACAATTGACGTTGTTGATACTGAGGATGTAGAGGATGTGGTAGAAATGGTGGTTGTTGAAGTTTTAGGAGCAGATGTGGTAGGAGGCAATACTGCAGTGCCTCCTGTGCCGCCGCTGTTTATTGACTGTACATTAAGCGTTGTGCCTGCAGTAAGGTTTGTATAATTGGAATTGCCGGGATTCTTGAACAAGAACGAATATGTGCCAGGGGAGCCCTGCTCAGTCCAGTGCATCACTGAATCGGTCTTTCCGAAGAGCGCTCCGTTGACGTAAAGCGACCATGCGCTCTGGTTGCCTATCGTCGGGGTGCCGGTGAATGTTATGTTCACCGCTGAATAGAAGCCTGCAGAGCCGGGATTTCCTGAAATCGTAACTTTGAGCGGGCCTTGTTCCACATCAATGGTATTGGCAACAATTATCCTTGAAGTGCCCAATATGCTTACAAGTCCGGTATTATAACCTGAAACATAAGCGAACGTATTTGTTGGATTGAAGGCTATCTGGAACGGCCCGCTGCTCCCGAAGCCAGGTATTGTATTCACTACCTGATTCGTTATGGAATTTATTACACTTACTGTATCTCCTCCATAAAAATCGTCTACATATAAGTAATTGCCGTTGAATGCCATGGTTGTAGATCCTGTTCCAGTGCTTATCTGGTTTGGAAGCAGTGTGCAAGTAGCAACATCTATTACACCTATTGTCGAATGGGGAGACGCAGGAAGTGAAACATACGCATAAGTGCCGCTTGGATTGAATGTTATAAATGCTGGCGCAGAGCCAAGGCTGATAGTATTAATCACAGTGTTAGTCGCAACATTTATCACGTTTACGGTGTTGCTTGAATGATCAGCGACATATGCTATATTTCCATTCGGGGCGAATGCCACTCCTTCAGGAGCTGAACCGGATACAATAGTATTGATAACGGTATTTGTTGCGGTATTTATCACGCTTACTGTGTTGCTTTCATAATTTGTAACATAAAGTATTGAGCCTGAAGGATTGAATGCCAGATCAAATGGAAAATTGCCCACGCCTATCGTATTTACCACGGTGTTCGTTGCAACATCTATAACGCTTACAGCGTTGCTAGGTGAAGTTATAGAACCGGTGTCTAAAACATATGCAAGAAGATTGTTTGCGGGGCTGAAAGCGACACCAAAGGAATTTGATATTATAGGTATGGAGTTGACTATGCTGTTTGTATCAGAGTCTATCACGCTGACAGTATTTTCTCCATAGTTAGTGACATATGCTACCGGAAGCGAAGGGTTGAATGCAACGCTGGCTGGCTGCGGAGTTGCTATCGAATTTACAATCACATCCGGCTCAGAAGAGGTCATGTTTCCTATTATAGTCCATAATCCGAATACAGTATTGGAGGCGCTCATTGTGTTTGCAGGATACTTTACCCCGTTGAATGAGAATACCAATGAATTGTATGAAGTCTCATTTACCAGAAGACTGAATTCCCCGCTGTCTGCAGAAGGCATTGGTATTGCCTGTGTAAGCGAATTAAGTGAAGAGATCGGGCTTTCCGTATTTATGAAGCTCCATATCCAGTTCCCAGTGTATGGCGGTATTCCGCCGGATATCGGCACGCTGAAGTTTGATACCTGCCCGTAAGTTATCGTGGAATTTGATTCGGTGTCAGGGCAGTTCTGGGATATAGGATCGATTGCATTTATCACGCAGTACGTAGCAACTGTCGCAGTTGGCATTACATTGTTTGGAGGATCGTACCTCAGCACAAAGCTGTTCCAGTATGTTATACCCACATCTGAATAAACATTCAGAAGATCATCACCAATTATGCCTAAGTAATTGCCCGTTGATGGAGGGCTTTGTATAGTTATTGATGAGCCTATAGGAGGGCCAAATACACCCAGCGGCAAAGAATTCCTGCCTATAAAAGCAGTCATTGTGGAGCCTGACAGCAGGACATCGTATTTGTACCAGGTATGTGAAACTGTAGTATCATTACCAGAAAAGATAAGATTATAGCCCTGCGCCCATACGCTGGTTGAATCAAAACCTGACGGGAAGAATCCGCCCCGGGTATCCAACCTTGCAAACTGGCCACCTCCCAGAGAGTTTGCCAATACATACACGTCGCCAAGTCCGGCGTTGTTTGTGCCGTAATTTCCGTAACTATACACCCAGAACGTAAGTATCTCATTCGAATTGAAATTTGGGACTGAGGTATATGCATAATCCCCTTCTACAGAATTTGCAAAGAATGCGTTTGATGCACCAAACTCGCTTCCGTACTGTGGCGCCGGCGTGCTGCCTACCTCGTTCGAAGCAACCTCATTCGTAGTCCAGCCGCTGAAAGAGGTTGGATTAATGTTATAGTATATAAATACATTAGCGCCATCATCGTACTGCCCGTATGTAGAGCTGAGCTGCGGTGCTTCGCCTACAGTCTGGCCGTTGAAGAAGTTCTGGGACTGCAACCCGAATCCCAGGTATATCACTGAATTTGAACTTGGAGGCAGTCCTTGAGGAAGTTTTAGCCAGTATGTGGTGTTAGTTACAGTATTTGAATTTCCGGATTCAAGCCAGCTGTTTATCACATTTCCGTTAGGATAGAAGAATTCCACATTCTGGAGGTTGCCTGCTTCGTATGGCGCGTATGCAAGGCTGTTTACATTTACCATCTGCTGGAATGAGTTTGCTGTTGCAGCGTCTTGATAGTTTGATATGCCTATTGGGACACAGTATACAACATTTGCAGGCACCGAGCCGCAGTATGATGCGCTTGCGCTTTTTAAAAATAGCAAGAGAATGATTGTTGCTGTTATGTAATGCTTGAAGCCCATGCTTTGTCCTTATAATTAAAACTTTAAATATCTTTTTATGTAAGCCACCCACCCATAAATAGTATAGGCTTCCTTGTCGAGATTAGGTGACTTTAGCCGAGAACCTTGCAATTCTCTGTATCAGGAATCTGGGCTCGTACTCTGATGAGGCATTATATACTATCCATACATATCCTGACAGGCTTGTCCCTATTGCATTTGAAGCTAAGATGGACCCTACTTCATTGGGTTGTGTAGTGGCCGGATAAAATATCCATCCATCACCTACATCAAGGGTTACAGAGTTTGTATTACCGTCTAATTCAGCCACTATTCCGTTGTTTGGAGGAAAAGTATAACCAGGGCTTTCCTGTATACTAAAAGGATAAGGCACTTGTGTTTGAAAAAATCCAATGTTTGTTGTATTCTGTGGTGTAATCCCAACTATAACATTGTATGTACCTGCACCGGCAGCCTGGCCTACAGTGAACGTAAGCACGGCGAGCGTATTTGCAGGGGTGCCGGAAGGGAGTATGTTTGTGAGAGTAATGTTGGTGCAGAGAAATTCGGATTCAGGTATGCAGCTCGTTCCGAGATTGTTGTTGCTGAAAACTCCGAGAGAGAAGAGCGCGATCAGCACGATCGCGATTATGAGTATCGCCCACCCATACGTCATCAGGTACTCCATCGCGCTCTGGAGCTTTGATATATTGGACATATATAGTTTACCTAAGCTTTCCGCCTATTGATATTGAATAGGTGTTTATTTTCATGCTTTTAAGCCTTATCTTTAATTTGTAGTCATTTGTGCATACATTTCCGTATTTGGCAGCCGCAGAGATTATCCAGTTATCAACAAAGCCCGAGTTTGGATCTGTTGTAGGATTATGCATCTTTATTGCGGCTTCTGCTGATTTTGCATATTTCCTATACTTTGAATACCTTTTAGCAAGCAATCCAATCTCCCTAAGTATACCTTTTGATATTACTGGCTTGTAGCCAAGTTGTTCTTCTACCGAATTGAATACATCTATCCCCTTTGAGAAGCCGAATATTATTGAACTTGTATCGACGATTATGTTATCCATGAAATCTGTATAGTATATTGTTCAATAATATATTAGATTTTTGCATGTTTTGTGCAGTGATTGAGGATATGGTATCGATTTATTAATTTAAGTAGGATATTCTGTAATATGAGCGTGTTCAGTTACATCAATGCAGAATCTTTTAGACTTGCGGACACAGTAGCAAATCCAGCACTTAATATGATCATGAAATATTGGGCAGAAAGCTTCTATGTCATTCTGCTTGCACTTCTTGCCTATCTTTACATCAAGAAGGATGAAAATATATTCCCGTACGCCATTTCCGTGGTAGTGCTTTATGGGATAGGGGAAATTATAAAATTAATAGTAATGGAGCCAAGGCCGTGCGCTAACCCCGATTTTTCCTGGATAAACCAAGTGGGTTGCGAGTCCGGATATTCGTTCCCTTCCAACCATGCTACTGTACTGACAGGGCTGTTCATATTTTTCAACAATTATAAGTATGTAAGAGCGGCTTACATAATATGGGTGGTAATAGTGTTGTTCGGTAGGATATATTTAGGGCAGCATTATATGACTGACGTCATTGTTGGAGCCATAATAAGCATTGCTTTCTGCTACATGATGCATAAATACAGAAAGAGGATTGACTTGATAAGCAAAAAGATACTTGTTGTATTCTCCCCTGTAACTGGCCTTATTGGTATTTGAATGAGCATAGAAAGAGTCCTTGGTAAAAACAGCACAATAACAGTAGTGGGGCTGTCAAGGGACGAGACAAAATACAGCCATATTGTGGCAAAATTCATGCAGAGAGTCGGATATAGGATAATACCTGTTAATCCGACTGCGGATGTGATACTTGGAGAAAAGGTGTACAAAAGCCTGCTTGAAATACCTGAAAATCCAGGGATAGTTGATGTGTTCAGGCCAAGTGAAGAGGCATTTGGTATAGCAAAACAGGCTGCTGAAAAAGGTGCGAATGCCGTATGGCTGCAGGAAGGAATTATAAACGAGGAAGCAAAGAAGTACGCGGAAGCTAAAGGAATTGAATTTGTACAGGATAAATGCATAATGAAGGAATACTTAAGAATTCATGGTGATTGATTTGGATTTGGACATTTATGCTGAGGAGCTCATATACAATTATGAGCATCCAAAAAACAAGGGAGTAATTGAGCATCCCAGCACGCAGTCGAGCGAAGAGAACATATCGTGTGGGGACAGGATAACTGTGTATTTAAAGATAGAGAAAGATAAGGTAAGCGACATAAAATTTGAAGGGTCCGGATGCGTGATATCAATGGGCACATCAAACATACTTGTCGGGTTCTTGAAGGGAAAGACGCTTGCAGAAATAGAGAATTTGGATAAAAACAAGCTTATAGAGATTATTAACATCGACCCAGGACCGGTTAGGATGCACTGCGCAACTCTTTCCTTGAGAGCAATCAGGAAAGCAGTGCTTGGTTACGAAAATAAGCCAATAGACGCGCAGACAAAGGAACTGTAGGAAACCCAGGCGCTTTTGCCGAATCGGATATGAAGTTTATATTGACTTTGCTTAAGCTGGTAGGAAACATCACAGGAAAGCCAGCAGTAATGCTTTATTTATTTCGATGGTAGATTTTCTGCGCTTTTTTCCTATCTAGCAGGATATCGCTGAAAACTTAATAAAAGGATTTTCTGCAAAGCCGAGTTTTGTCGGACTTCTGCCCATTTGCAAACACCAATACTTAGCTATGCTATGATCTGCTTTACTTCTTTTATGAAATCAGAAATATCTGAAGTATCGTGTGACTGTCCAAAAGACTCCTTTTCATAGCTGGAATCTGCATATGCATGTATCAGCAAATTCCTTAAAGTCCTCCTCTCCCTTACTTTGTTTATCGCTTTTTTGCTGAATTTGCCCTCGAACCTATCTATCAGTGAAGAATCATCACCACTTAGCCCAAGCTCAAGCCCCTTGTCGAGAAATGCAAGGATATCTAGCTCCACGTCGCTCACCAACTGCAGGTTCCTCTCAACCGCGCTCTTTAGCATCATATCGGAATCCTTATACGTATCAATGCTATGTGGAGCCATGGAGTCAAGGCGCTTTGCATAAAGCGTAAGATCTGACAGCTTACTCATTATTCTTTCTTTGTCAAACATTTACCAACCCATTCATGATGTTGAACCTGTATTTATAATCAGACCATCTTTTCATTATGTCTACGCTGTAATCATACAATCTGCTGCTATCCTTCACATACACTATTTTTGCTTCATTGAGCAGACGACTCTGCGCCAAAAGCGGAAGATCATTAAGTATTGAAATGTCAAAGCGTATGTCCAGCATGCCTATTTGTGAATATTTATTGAGCTCTTCAAACGAACTGCCCTTGTCATCTATCAAAATAGCAATGTCGATGTCCCTGTAGCTCGCATCTTTCCTTGTATAGCTTCCAAATAAAAGAACAGCAATTACATGCCTGTCCTTCTCGGCCTCTTTTATTATCGCATGGATCCTGCTCTTTATTGTATCCTGCATCCTGAGCCATTGCACTATTGCTTCTTCCACTGCCTTGCTTATTGAGCCCCTGCCATAGCCAAACCTCTCCATCGCAGTCTCCCTAAGCTTCGCGTCGACGTTATCAGCTATATAAATCTTTGTTTCTGCCATATTAATATCTTTAGGGATAAAGATATTTATATATTTCTATAGGTCATAGAAATGAAGTCAGAGAGCCCAGCAGTATAATAAAAAAGAAACAATCTAGATTATTAATGGAAATATAAAGAAAAGATTAAATGCCTAAACAAAGGAACTGTAGACTAT
>JAJZOS010000084.1 GCA_021851985.1 Microcaldota archaeon
CACCAAAAAGAACCAATGATTATAATTAGAGGGATTAAACGGTGCTGTTACGAATTCCCATTGCGCCCCTTTATATGTAGTGTTATAGATGCATGCTGCTGCCTTGAATACATTGGTAGGGTATGTGCTACTGCTTATCGCACCTGGCGCTCCAGGCGCGTCTAACAGTATGACTCCAGTGTCATTTGTGCCGTTGTAATAACTTACGTAACATCCATCATTACCTAATGAAACTACATTCTGCTCGCTTCCAGTATATCCCCTGCTCATAATCCATGCTGATACTGTGAATGTGCCAGTATTCACGAATTTCAGAAGCGATAAGTTTGCAGTTATATTAGAATCTTTTCCATTGAACTCAGCTACGAATTGTGGGAGATACTTATTGCATGTGCCCTCTAAGGTAATAAATTGATTATTCCCTGGGCCGTTGGGCCTGACCACTTGGCATGAGCCAGGAGGTATCTTAGGAGCGAGTTGCAACGAGCTGAATAATCCAAGCTGAAACATAGCCAGAAGAACAATTGCAATTATAAGTATTGACCATCCGTATGTCATTAAATATTCCATAGCGCTTTGTGCGCTTAGCGGTCCAATTGCTTTATTGCCATTACCATTAAAGCTATCTGGCATGTTATCTATTCCACCTATTATCTATTAAACCCGTTTAGATTAATAAGTCTTTTTAGTGCGCATCTGCCTATAATTTTTCCGTATCCCTATCTACTGTTTTATGCTGATAAAGAAAAATAGCCTTCTTCAGCGCCTTTAAAGATATTGAAGCACACTTGGCGCGCGCAGGTCCTGGATCCATTCCAAGTATTTTCACAATGTCCTTAAATCCCATTGCATCTATATCCTCAAGGCGTTTACCTTTTATTGAGTCTGTGAGCATGCTTGCAACGCCTATGCTTATGGCGCATCCCTTTCCATCAAACTTAACATCATCTACAATATCTTCTTTTATTTTCAAATACAACGTTATGTCATCGCCGCATATCGGATTATACTCGTGCATCTCTGCATTCGGGTCGTTAATCTTTCCCTTATTATGCGGATGCTCATAATTTGAAATAAGTTCCTCTGCATATATATCTATTGGCAAAAAATCACCTTCCTATCTTGAAAATTTTCTTTACTTCAGCTATTGCATCAATTGCTCTGTCTACCTCATCCTTCCTGTTGTATAAATAAAAACTCATCCTTGCAACTGCCGCTTCATTAATCAATTCAGTAACTAAGGGCATAGCACAGTGATGCCCTGCGCGTATGGCAATGCCCATGCTGTCGAATATGCTTGCTATGTCGTGCGGATGCACGCCTTCTATTGCAAAGGATATCACACCTGACCGGTTAGGCATGCTATTATAATCTGGCCCAAAGACCGATACATTGCTGATTTCAGATAGCCTCTTGAGCGCATATTCTGTTATGTCTCTTTCATGTGCATATATATTGCCCATACCTACCTTATTAAGATAATCCACTGCGGCTGAAAGTCCTATGCCTCCCTCTATGTTTGATGTCCCCGCCTCAAATTTCCATGGAAGATCATTCCATGTGCAAGCATATTTTTCCACAGTCCTTATCATGTCGCCTCCACCTATAACTGGCGGCATCGAATTAAGAATGTCCTTCTTTGCATATAATGTTCCGATGCCTGTGGGCCCGAGCATTTTGTGCCCCGAAAACGCAAAGAAATCACAGTCAATATCGCGTACATCTACCGGCATATGGGGTGCAGATTGCGCTCCGTCTACAAGCACCTTTGCCCCATGTTTGTGCGCAAGCGAACCTATCGCTTTAACATCATTTATGGTCCCCAATACGTTGGAGGAATGGCTTATTGCCAGTATTTTAGGATCCTTTTCAAGTTCCTCCTTCAAACTTTCCATATCAATCATTGTCTTGCTTTCATCAAGCTTTATGTAATCCAAAATCGCCTTTTTCCTATTCGCCAAAAGCAGCCATGGGACAAGATTGCTGTGATGTTCCATTTCAGATATAAGTATATGATCTCCTTCCTTTATGTTTTCTTCCCCCCAGCTCAATGCCACTAGGTTTATCGCTTCTGTCGTGTTCATAACATATACTATCTCTTCCATCGAATTTGCATTGATAAATTTTGCGACTTTATCCTTTGACCCATCATAAGCATCCGTTGCAAGTTCCGCAAGTTCATATATCCCTCTATGTATGTTGGCGTTATAATTGGTATAATATTGGTATATCGAATCGATTACCTGCACTGGCTTCTGAGAGGTGGCTGCGCTATCAAGGTAAACAAGGTCATGCCCTCTCATCTTGACATTCAATATCGGAAAATCCCTACGTATGCTTTCAACATCTAATCTCTTCATCAAATCATCAACTATGCCTTTTCAAATTCTTCATAGCCCATCTTTTCCAAATGTTCTATCAATTCCAAGCCTCCTTCCTTCACTATCCTACCATGGCTTATAACGTGTACAAATTCCGGTTTCATATAGCTCAATATCCTGTTGTAGTGCGTTATTACAAGAAGGCTCTGGTTATTCTTTTTGGCTATGCTGTTAATGTTTTCAGCGACTACCTTTATTGCGTCTATGTCAAGCCCTGAATCAGGTTCATCCAATATTGCGAGCTTTGGATTTATAAGTGCCATCTGCAAAATCTCAGCCTTTTTCTTCTCCCCTCCAGAAAACCCTTTATTCAACGATCTGCCTACAACCCCCTTATCCATCTTAAGTGCAGTAGAATAGTCCTTCACGTCCTTCATGAACTCCCGGGTGTTCAATGTTTTGTCATTTATTGATTCCAAAGAGGATTTCAGGAAATTAACGAATCCAACACCATCGATTTCAACGGGAGCCTGAAATTGTAGGAATAAGCCAAGTTTTGCGATTCTATCCGTTGGTAATCCAAGTATGCTTTTGCCATCCACCAATATGTCTCCCTTGGTTATCTTCAAGCCTGGATATCCCATTATGGCCTTTGCAAGCGTAGTTTTTCCAGAACCGTTTGGCCCCATAAGCACATGGAACTCACCCTGTTTTATGACAAGATCAAGCCCGTCTAGTATCATTTTGTCTGAAGCGCTTACGTGCAAATCTTTTATTTCTAACATCATTGTATCACATCATTTTACCATTATGCTGCATTTCGAAGCGGAGCCTTTCGGGCATAGTCTGCATGCCACCCTCTGCGCTTCGTAATCGTTATGCTCCAATACCATTTTTGCCATTTTTTTAACTTCTGCATCATCCAACTGCATAGTAAAACTGCCGCTTTTTGGTTGGGTGCCATTCAGATATTTGCTTACCTCTGCCTGCGTTACCTCTAAAAGCATGGCTATTTCTGTCTGTTTTAGCCCATAATTAACATTAAGCTCTGCAGCAACCCGGCTGCGCAGTGCAGGTAAAAATCCCTTCAATATGCTTTCATATTCTGTCATCATCTGAATCGCCTTGCACCTCATGTGCCTTTCTGTTTATGTCTGTCATCCATACGTCCTTCGAATTCATATTGTCTGGCAAACTAAAATTCGCACCTACTAACCGATCCCTTATCAAATTTGCAGCAAACGTCTTTACATTATTGTCATTTATCCTTGCAACTGTTTCCAGTATGAAGCCTAAGGCTATCGAGAGCTTTGCATCATCCTCTGTTATACCCCGCGTGCATAAATAAAATAGGTCATCCTTGCTTATTGGGGACGACGAGCTTGAATGCATAGCTTTAACATCGCTTTCGTCTATAGACATATCAGGTATGAGATCGATATGCGATGCTTTATCATATAGCAGCCCACGCTCTACTATGGCAGACTTGGATCTTTTTGCGCCATGTTTCATCTTCGCCATGCTTTTCATATAAGCCATAGAGCCTCCCATGAGCACGGCTTTCATGGCTGATTGCGCACGCGTATCCTCGTTGGAATTAATCAAGTGCGTGAATATATCAAACGCCTGCCCTTTAACCCCGAGCACTATATCGTTGGCTTCTACGCCTGAACCTAACCCCTGTGCATCCAACATATTCCTCTGCCTTATGAAACTTCCTCCTGCATAAATGGTGTTTAATGATATGGAGCTTCCCCTGCCTGATACCCCCTTAACCATAGCAAAGGCATTTGCCCCCTCCTTCTCGCAATGTATGGAATTCAATTCTACCCTGGAGTTGCTTTCCGTATTTATCTCATTCAGCACCCCGATAATTGCAGCCCCTGTGCCCTCAGAAAAATAGAATT
>JAJZOS010000085.1 GCA_021851985.1 Microcaldota archaeon
ATGGAATGATTATTGGGAAAAAAGTGACATCTTCCTGTTTGACGATAAAGACGAGAAGAGACCGCTATACGTGATAGATACTCCTCCGCCAAATACTACTGGGGACCTGCATATGGGTCAGGCATTTTGGGTATCATACATAGACTCTATTGCACGGTACAAGCATATGAAGGGATATAATGTGATGTATCCGCAGGGGTGGGACACACAGGGATTTCCCGTTGAGCTCCAAGTGGAAAAGAGACTTGGAAAGAACATGTCAAGAGACGAATTCTATAAGAAATGCACGGAATTTGCAACTGCCAACCTTGCATCCATGAAAGCACAGATGAGGCTTCTTGGAGCGTCATTCGATGAACGTCTAGAATACATAACCATGTCGGGCAGTTACAGATCAAAGATACAACTCTCATTGCTGCTCATGTACGAAAAGCACATGCTATACAGGGCCGAGCATCCAGTAGAATGGTGCCCGCACTGTAATTCATCCATTGCAAGGGAAGAGCTCACAGATGCAACTGAAGAGACGCAACTCAATTACATCGAGTTCGCAATAAAGTCGAAAGACCATCCTGCCATATTGATAGCCACTACAAGGCCTGAACTGCTCCATGCGTGCGTAGCTATAGCCGTAAATCCGGATGATGAAAGATATTCAAAGCTGGTTGGCAAAGAAGCGGATGTTCCTATTTTTGGCTCCCGCGTGAAGATAATCTCTGATGCTTCAGTTGACAAGGAGTTCGGGACGGGCGCCGAAATGGTCTGCACATTCGGGGATAAGGATGATATCGCAATGTTCTACAAGCACAAGCTGAACATGATAAATTCGATCGATTCGAACGGTTTGCTCAAAAACGCCGGCAAGTTTTCGGGACTTGGGATAAAAGAAGCAAGGTCTGCAATACTAGAAGAACTTTCGTCAAAAAATGTGCTTAAAAAACAGGAGAAAATAACCCACAGCGTCAAGCTGCATGACAAATGCTCTACTAAGATAGAGCTCATATCATCGATGCAGTGGTTCATCAAAAGCAAGGAGTATGCAGAGCGCATAAAGGAACAGGCAAGGCAGATTAAATGGAATCCTGAATTCGCCATACAGAGGCTTTACGACTGGGCGGATTATATAGAGTGGGATTGGAATATATCAAGGAACAGGGTATTCGGCACGCCGATACCTTTCTGGTACTGCAATTCATGCGGCGAGATTGTGCCTCCGGAAAAGGACCGTCTCCCTGTGAATCCTGCAATGGAAGCGCCGCCAACAGACACCTGCCCAAAATGCAAGTCGCATGACATAATTGGCGAGCAGACGACATGCGACGTATGGGTCGATTCTTCGATAACTCCTCTCATAATAGCAGGTTGGCCGGATAACAAAGAACTTTTGAAAAGGGCATTTCCTGCATCATTGAGGATGCAAGGCAGCGACATAATACGCACATGGGCTTTTTATACAATACTTAGGACGTGGGCGTTGGAGGGCAATAAGCCATTCGAGAACATGATCATAAATGGCATGGTGCTTGATGCGAGCGGCAAGGAGATGCACAAGAGCGAGGGCAATGGGGTATATTTGATGGATTTGATAAGCAAATACTCCATAGATTCGGTAAGGCTATGGGTTGCTTTGAGCGGAGGCGCTGGCAAAGACAAGCCATTTTCATACGAAGAATTGGATTTTGCAAAGAGCTTCATAATAAAGATATACAATTCATCGCTCTTCATAAAGAATGCGATTGCAGATGCCAAACCGGTAACTGCAGAGCCGCATGATTCATTCAATGTATTCGATATATGGATAATGAACAGGCTGAACAGCGTGATAAGCGAAGTAGACAAAAGTTATGCTGAGACCGACCTTTATAGTGCAATGGGCGTAGCTGTAAATTTCTTCTGGCACGAGTTCTGCGATTATTACATAGAGAATGTCAAGCACAGGATATATTCAAAAGAAAAAGGTATGCAGAAGAGCAGGGATGCAGCCATATATACGCTAATGCATGTATTGTCATCATCGTTAAGGCTCCTCGCCCCCGTTATACCTCACGTTTCAGAGGAGATAAATTCGTTCTTCAAAAGCACGAGCATATTCCAGGAAGAATTCCCCAAGTCAGTGAAGCAGGAATCTAAAGCAGACTACGTAATAAACGGCCTTATATTCAAGAGTGCCCTGGTGGATGTAGATTATGAATCTGCCGGCAACATGCTCAATAAGGTAATAAGCGACATCAGGAAAGAAAAAGCCCAGCATAGGATAGCCCTGAACAAGCCGATAAAGCGAATTAATATAAATGTTCCTGCGGAATATTATAACGCAGTTAAGGTCGCACTCGGCGACATAAAGGAGATATGCAAAGCCGAGCAAGTGGAAGAAAAATCAAGCGACAATTATTCTGTTTCAATAGAAGTGTGATTTTATAAGGCATTAGTCCTATCGCACCAAACATGTATTAAATGATTATGAGTGTGTTTAATGGCAAGATTGCATACAAAGAGGCACGGCAAGGCTAAATCAAGGAAGCCTATGCCTGAAAATTCTGAAGCTCCGCAAATGAAGGGCGCAGATATAGAAAAGCTTATAGTTGACTATTCAAAGCAGGGCATGAAGCCGGCGATGATAGGCGAGACGCTAAAGCGCAAGCACAGCATCAAATACCCAAAGCAAGCGCTAGGCAAACGCATGGGCAAGGTATTGGAAGATAACGATGTTCATAGCACAATACCTTATGACATGCTAGATCTTATGTCAAAGGCAGTTAATATGCACAAGCATATGGACTCCAACAAGCAGGATGTCCACAACCGCATAAGGCTTGGGAGAATAGAAGCAAAGATATGGAGGCTTACTAAATATTACATAAGGACCGGCAAGCTGCCAGCTGGATGGAGATACAACGCCAAGCAGGCCGAACTGATAATAAGAGGAAGGGCGTAATTAGATGGCTTTACAAAAAACAGACAAGTGGAAGACAAAGAAATGGTTCACAGTATACGCGCCGAAGGCATTCAACGAGATACAGATTGGTGAGATACCTGCGAACGACGAGAATGCTGTCATAGGGCGAAGGATAAAAGTCGGACTCAGCACATTGACAAATAATCCATCAAATGCATATACTAATGTATTCCTAAAGGTCGTAGACGTAAACGGCGAAGCTGCGCATACGAAATTCGTAAGGATGGAACAGCTATACGGTTACCTTAGGTCATTAATAAGGAGGTACAGGAGCATATCAGATGCGGTCATACCAGTTACAAGCAAGGATAATCAGAGCATGGTGTTCAAGGTCATAGTAGTTACCAGGGAGCGCACCGCGCATACCAGGTTAATAGGCATGAGGAAGGAGATGAAGGAGCACATAGAAGCATTCGCAAAGGAACACGATTCAAACGCCATGATAAGCGCGGTCATAGATGGAAAGCTTCAATCAGAGCTTTCTGCAAAGCTCAAGCATATAGCTTCAATAAACAAAGTAGAAGTCAAGAAGCTTGAGATAAAATAAAGTGAAACCATCTCCTATCTGAAACCAGGGCTTTTTCTGCGCGCATAATGCATTCTCGTTTTTAGGGTGCGCATATACGTAAGGTGCACATATGCGCCATATCAATGATAAGCTAGCTGATGCCAACTATGATGAGCCCAAGCGTTATAACGAGCACGCCTATCCATCTCAATAAAGGTATCTTTTCTAGCAGTACTGTAGCTGCAAGTATTACGGCAATTATGTAGCTCAATCCGCCTATGCTATAAGCCCAGCTCAAATGAACCTTGCTCAACGCATAAAAATAGAACAGCGTAGATATCCCATATGCTATGATGCCCGCGATAAAGATAGCTGCGGTTAAAATAAGTGCATGCTCCAACGACATCGAGTATTTGAACATCACTTGGCCGATTGCACCAAGCGTGGTTGACACTACCAAAAGTCCCAGGCTTTCTCTTTTCAAATTGCTCTTCATCTGCTCCTTCATGGCGATTGCCTTTTCAATGATATGATAATGCTATGGCTACTATTCCTATAAAGATTATAAGTATGCCCACAACCCTGGCCGGCGAAATTCTTTCATTAAGGAATTTATAAGACAAAATGGCTATGAATATGAAACTGCTTGCAAATACGGGATAGACTACCGAAAGGGGCGCTTTGGATAGCGCATATATGTATAT
>JAJZOS010000011.1 GCA_021851985.1 Microcaldota archaeon
TCTATCAAGCGAATCCAGATCGCCTATGGATATGGCGGATTTAATGAATGGATACGCTTCCTTGAATTCCGCATATTTTTCTCGCACAAGCGCCCGCATAGGCGCTATGTATACTGTCTTTTTTTTGTCCCATATTATGGTCTTTGCCATGGCGAATTCTGCTATCAGTGTCTTACCGCTCGCAGTAGGCGCAACAACGACAAAGTTTTTGCCTTGCATCAATCCATACTCTATCGCGCTTGCCTGCGGAGGCGTAAGTACGCTTATGTTTCTTCTACCGAGGGATTCTACAACTTCTTCAGGTACAAGGCCTACTAAATCTTTTATGTGCATAAAAATACGCGTACTTGTAGATAAAGTCTTGGAAGATATATTTAAATTAGTATTCCTGCAATATTAAAGTTGTAAGACATATATGTGTGCTTTGGTTAAAAACCAGGTTTGCGTGCGATGGCTGCACTATTAGAACAATATACTAAACAGAAATCAAGAAGGATTGAAATACAGTCTACTATTGCTAAAGAGAGGAAAAGGATTGTTGGGCTTCATGTTTTCGGCAATCTTTATGATCTTGATCCTAAGGTGACCAAGGATAAAGAATATCTTAAATCTGTAGTGCTTAAAGCGGTCGAAATGGCGAAGATGACGCTTGTAGAAATAAAATCTTGGCCCTTTGGAGGCGAAAAGGGAGGCGTGTCTGTAATGGCGCTTGTCACCGAAAGTCATGTGGTGCTGCATACATGGAATGAATATAAGTATGCTACACTGGACATATACACGTGCGGTGAGCACTCTGATCCTCATGCTGCATTCAATTACGTGGTTCAGGCCCTCAAGCCTAAGAGGCACCAGGTCTTCTACGCTAACAGAAGCAGCGAATAATCTTGCAGATTTGGTATAAGGTATTTTAACTTTGGCTTCGGTCTATTATTCATGAAAAGAGTAGTTCTTGGAGTATGCGCACATCCTGATGATTTAGAATTCGCTGCAGCAGGCACGGTAGCTAAGTTCACAAAGGTCGGTGCTGATTGCTATTATCTCATATGCACCAATGGGTGCAAAGGCACTTCCGATGCAAGAATATCCGAAAGCAAGTTGATAAGGATAAGGAGGGAAGAGCAGAGGAATGCAGGCAGAATAATAGGGCTCAAGAACGTATTTTTCCTTGATAATAATGATACTGAGCTCGTGGCGGGCATGCAGCTTAAGAAAGATATTGTCAGATACATAAGGATGCTGAAGCCTGATACAGTAATTGCTTCTGACCCCTCTTTTATTTATTCTGACAGATACATTAACCATGCAGATCACAGGGCAGCGGGGCTTGCGGCAATGGATGCAGTATATCCCCTTGCCAGGGACAGGCTCACATTCAGGGAACTTGAGAAAGAAGGATTAAAGCCGCATAAGGTAAAGGAGCTTCTTATTGTCAATTCCGATAGGCCAAACTACTTTGTGGATATAAGCAGTACTATGGGGCAGAAGATAAAGGCACTTGCAGCGCACAAAAGCCAGATATCAAAAAGCAGCATCGAATTTGCTGAGAAAAGGGCCAAAGAGCTCGGAAAGAAAAATGGATGCAGGTACGCAGAAGCATTTTTTAGGATACGCCTATAGGATCATAAACTAAAACGCAGTTGCAAACCGATTATCTTAATTAAATTGGGCATCATAAATTAATTCTTCTTTAATTCGGATTCAGATGATCCGGTAAGCCTGGCTACTCTCTCCGCCATTTTTGAGAGCCAGCTTCTGTCCCTGAGCAAAATGAACGCTTCAGGCCTTTTTATATATCCATTTGCAAAGTATGGCTGCGGATCTATAAGCTTCCCAGAAATAATATTCGATTCGTGTATGTCCCCATGCCCTACAAGTTTAAAGTTCATCTCGTTTATTGACCTGCGTATTTTTTTGAAATCACTAATATATTCTTCTTTTGCAGCATCTTCATCGGTTTTCATTATCTGTCTGAATCTGCCATATATCGAAGGTCCCTCTATATTCTCCATTACATATCCAATAATCATCCCGTAATTATATATCCCCGCAAGGACCTTCACGCTTGCTTCCGGTATGCAATTGTGTATTACAACTGCCTTGCGGAATTCGGCTTCTATGGCATATGCCGTAGTGTCCTTTTTTACGATTATTGGGCATCCTTCAAAATTTCCTATATTGTCAGAAAAACCTGCCATTATCTTCAGCCTTACGCTGAAAGGGTCAAATCCCTTGTCTAGCAGTCCTGACTTCAAATCTCCAAGCTCCCGTAACTCAATGCTCTTTGCAACAGCATCTACTCCTGACTTCCTGAAAACTGCAAGTCCCATGCTTTGTCATTTGTCAATTCTGATATTTATTACGTACGTTTTTTTACTTTTAAACAGAAAAATCTGTTAAAATGCAATGTTTTATCTGCAACTAATCATGCTATATTGTATCACAAAACATCGAATTTAAACTTTCGTATAAGGTCTTCCGGTATGGTGCTAACATCAGCGGCCATAAGTTCTGGCCCGGTTGCATCAACTATTACAAAGTTACAGTTCAGTGGGCATGCCAGAGCATGTTGGCCCTCTCCTTTCCCGTCAATCAGGTCGCAAATTGCGGACATATTGTCTCCATGTGAAACAGCAACTATCACTTCACCAGTGGCTCCTTCAATGAACGATTTCATGTTATTAATCAAGCTCCGCCATTTTGATATTCCATATTCCGGATCTAATTTCCAGGCGTACTTATCCGGAATCCTGTTGCCTTCGAGAGATCCAAAGTTGCGTTCCCTCAATCTATTATCTACGATAAACTTCATTCCTGTCTTTTTTCCGATTATTTCAGCCGTTTGCATAGCCCTTAATATCGGGCTTGAATATAAAGCGTCTATTTTCGGAAGGCGCGATAATGCCAGCGCGGCATTCTCGGCCTGCCTAACCCCTGCATCTGTCAGCGGATAGCCATCAATCGCGCTAGACAGAATATTTTTTACATTAGTCTCGCTCTCCCCATGCCTTACAAACACTATAAACTTATTTTTACGCAATCCCATTTTTGAATCCGTAGACTCCAGCAAATTACCACATCATGATTGATATTTGATTATCTATAAGCCTCAGGAGGGGATCGAACCCCCGACTTCCAGTTTACAAAACTGGCGCTCTACCACTGAGCTACTGAGGCGACAATAAGGTTATGATGAAAGCAGATTTATAGCCTTTTGTTTTTGGCTTATTTTGAATTGGCATAGATCAGGAACTGCTGTTTTTTGTATATAACCAAGTCTTGCCAAAATCCGGTAGGAATTCTTTACATCTCGTTTACGTGTAACGCATGTGGAATTTATTTAATATGTTTGCAATAGCGCATGTGTCCTCAAACTGTAAGCATTCAGTCGTATTCGACTGCCTCTTATTACTTTGATTTTTCAAGCAGGGCCAGCTTGGCAAGCATCGCTTCGAGCTGGATCCTTTCGTTTGCGCCTTCCACTATCCTGAAGTTGTAATCTCCTATGTTGCTTATGAGCTTCAGTTTGAGTTTATCATCGACATCAAGCGCAAGCGCCTCCTTGTGTGACTGCACCAAAATGTCCTCGCCGCTCATGCCGTACGACAAAAAGAGAATATTTAGTTCATCCCTTGCCTTTGAAAAATCCCCGTTCAGTGCATATCTTAGCATGGATGCTACCTCTTTAGGCCTGGCCTTTGATGCAATCTCATATATTGATGATTCAGTAATCATCTTGTTGGATATTGCAGCTCCCTGTAGCGTATTGGTTATTTTCCTAAGATCTCCCTCGCTCACATATATCAGTGCTTCTACTGCCTTCTGATCTATATTTAATTCTTCGCTTTCAACGATCCTATTTATGTATTGTTTCATCTCATCTTCCTTCAGTGGCTTGAATCTCAGGACTACGCACCTGCTTTGTATGGGCTCTATTATCTTGCTTGCATAATTTGCACTTAGTATGAATCTTGTGGTACCAGAATACTTCTCCATGGTTCTTCTCAGCGCGTGCTGTGCCTCGGATGTCAGTGCATCGGCTTCATCAAGGAATATTATCTTTACAAGGCCCCCCGAAAGCGGAATGGTCTTTGCAAACTCCTTGACCTTTCCTCTTATAACATCTATTCCGCGTGAATCGCTGGCATTTAGTTCGAGAAATGCCTGGTTCAGTGTTTCGCCGTAGAGCTCCTTTGCCATTGCAACTGCCGAAGTGGTTTTTCCCACCCCTGCAGGGCCTGAGAATATCATGCTAGGGAAGCTCTTCTCTTTAACAAATGCCTGCAGCCTTCCAACTATCGCTTCCTGACCTATCACATCTGAGAGCTTTGAGGGTCTGTATTTCTCTGTCCACTGTACGTCTAGTATTTCCATGTTATCACAAACAGCAGCTAGAATACATAAACTTAAAGACATTTATTAATTTGTTTTTTAAAGATATATTCATGGGACAGACAAACAAGAGGATTGCGGATTCTATTATAGACGCAGCTAAAAGGATATATCTGCGCGGCATAAATACCACAATGTCGGGCAATATCAGCGCAAAGATAAGCAGCAATACCATACTGATAACGCCATCTGCACTTGATAAGTTTAACATTGATTACAGGAGGCTGTCTCTTATGGATTTTAATTCCGAGAGACTAATAAGTGGACCAAGGCAGTCTTCGGAGTATCAAGTTCATACGCACATATACCGTGCTAGAAAGGATGTAAACGCAATAGTGCATCCACACCCACAGTACTCTCTTGCAATTATAGATGCACTTGGAAGAGGAGTGCTAAAGGAACTCGCAAAAGATGAAGAGTACAGATATTATATAGTAAAGCTGGGAGTAGTAGGAAGGATCCCCGCAGGCACAAAGGAGCTTGCAGATGCAGTCGCAAAAGAGGTATCGAAAGGCGCACGTGTAGTCATTATGGAAGGGCATGGAACAGTAGGTGTTGGAAAGACGATGCAAGAGGCGCTTGGAGCCGCAGAATATCTTGAGCATATGGCCAAAAAATTGTTTATAATCAAGATGCTAGGCAAATGAGCGGATAATAAATATCTGCAGAGTATCTACACATCATTTGATTCAGTTATATTCAAGGCGGTTGGTAAGCGCCTACTTCTTGTTTGTCTGCTTTGAAGTCGCAGATTGAATTTGCAGGGGGAGAGATTTGAACTCTCGCATCCTCTAAAGGAAACGGGTCCTAAGCCCGTCACATTTGGCCAGGCTCTGCCACCCCTGCGCAGTACAACAATATGATTTATTATTAGTATATATAGCTATTCTGATTAGTATAGATGTGGAATTCTGATGATAAATACAAGATATGTAAAGGAGCACCTCGCTGAGATAAGGAAATCCCTTGCAAAGAGAAAAAGCGATTACCCTCTTGACGAGCTACTTAATCTTGACGATGAATCAAAGAGGATAAGTTCGGAAGCGCAGCAACTCAGGGGCGAGAGGAACAAAGGAAGTCTTGAGATTGCAAGGCTTAAGAAGGAGGGTAAGAGCATAGATCCAAAACTGACTAAAAAGCTGGCGGACGTGAAGGCAAGAATAGACGAAATAGAGAATCAGCTGCCCAAGTATGAGTTGCGCATAAATGAACTTCTTTGGAACATGCCAAACATACTACATGATTCTGTTCCTTATGGAAAGGATGATTCAGAAAATATAGAGGCAAGAAAATTCGGAAACGTGAATAAGAAAAGCCCAGGGATCGGGCATGAAGAAGCGCTTACCAAGCTTGGATTGATAGATCTGGAGCAGGCTTCTAAAGTGGCCGGAGCCCGCTTTTTTTACCTTAAGGGAGACATAGCACTGCTTGAACAGGCTCTCATACATTTCGCAATAGATGAACTAGTAAAGAAGGGGTTTACCCTTATAGCGCCTCCATTAATGATGAAGCGCGAATACTATCGCGGGGTCACAGCTCTTGGCGATTTTGAGGAAATGCTATACAAGGCATGCGAATCGAGGGAAGCCGAGTCCCGAAAGGACGCTGAGCATATAGGCGAAGAGCTTTTTATGATAGGCACGTCAGAGCATCCCATAGCTGCACTACATGCTGGACAGATATTCTCTGAAAAAGAACTTCCCAAGAGGTACATTGGCTTCAGCCCGTGCTTTAGGAGGGAAGCAGGCGCTCATGGGAAGGATACAAAAGGCATATTCCGGGTCCATCAGTTTTACAAGGTGGAGCAGTTCGTTTTTTCAACAGAGAATTCGTGGGGCATATTCGATGAGCTTCTCGGAAATGCTGAATATCTTTTCAAGAAACTTGAGCTTCCTTACCGAATAGTTGACATATGTACTGGAGATATAGGGATAGTGGCCTCAAAAAAGCAGGATTTAGAGGTTTTTATGCCTGCGCAATCTAAGTACAGAGAAATGGTTTCGTGTTCAAACTGCACAGATTGGCAGTCGCTAAGGCTCGACATAAAATACGATGGAGGAGGAGAAAGGAAATATGTCCATACTCTCAATTCCACTGCAATAGCTACTAATAGGGTAATAGTGGCCATAATCGAGAATTATCTCAATGGCGATGGTTCTATAACAATACCTGATGCACTTGTGCCTTATATTGGCAAAAATAGGATAGGATAGCATAAAGGTAGGTATGATGAATATAAAAGCGCTAGTTATGGATCTTGATGGGACACTCTATTCCTCTTCAAAAGAGATTGCAGCAAGAAATGCCGCTTTGAAGAGGCTGAAATTATATCTAAAGAAAAAAGGCATGAACAACATGATTAAGGGTAAACACGCAGAAATGTTGAAGAAACTCATACTTAGTGGCAGGGTATCCTACACGATAAGGTATCTGCACAATGTTTATGGCATACCAAGCAGACCGTTTGAGATATATGTGAATGATCTTAATCCATCTACTTTTGGGATACGCAATGACAATAAGATGATAAAATTGCTGTACGAGCTAAGAAACTCATATAAGTTATTCATATTCACAAATTCTCCTAATATATGGTCGAGCAGAGCCATAAAGGCCATAGGCATAAGCAAGTTTTTCAACACCAAGAATACTATAAACAGGGAAGTGCTAGACGGGTATCTCAAGCCTGAAAAAAATTCATATGCCATAATGCTGAAAAGAATCGGTTTCAATCCAAATGAAGTGATTTTTCTTGATGATAAGCCGGAGAACGTAAACGGAGCCAAAAAGGCCGGAGTTAAGTCAATATTGATACATAATGGTAAAGGTTTTGGCATATCCATTTATGCAGCTCTGCGCAGGATTAAAACCGATGCAGAAGGCGCTTTAGAATGAAAAACGAGTACAACATATTAAGGGAAATAAAACGATTGAAGTCTGTCCACGGATACGGTACTGAATTGATAAGCATATATGTGCCTGCAGGGTACAATCTGGCCGAGGAAGTGTCAAAGCTCAGGGAGGAGCACAGTCAATCTTCAAATATAAAATCAAAACAAGTAAGGACGAACGTGCAGGATGCCATAGACAAAATATTACAATATCTCAAATTATATCGCGAAACCCCAAAGAATGGTTTTGCAATATTCTGCGGCAATATATCGAAGAATCCTGGAAAGACTGATATCGAACTTTTCTCTATGGAACCTCCTCTCCCAATAAAAGTCAACATATATAGGTGCGATTCAACATTTTTTCTTGACCCTATAGGGGAGATGGTGGGCA
This sequence comes from Microcaldota archaeon, assembly GCA_021851985.1. Next base: position 7,675 of record JAJZOS010000011.1, read on the forward strand.
CAAAAGACGTATATGTGCTTCTTGTGATGGACGGGCGCGAAGCTACGATAGCTACGCTCAAAGGATCCCACATACATGTCGTTAAAAAGCTTAATTCAATGGTACATGCAAAGATCAATAAGGGTGGACAATCACAACAAAGATTCGCAAGGATAAGGGAGGAGAGCATAACGGAGTATCACACGCGAATATCTGAAGTAATAAACTCAACTTTTGAATCATCCGGATTCAAGATAAAAGGGTTGATAGTGGGCGGACCCGGGCCTTCAAAGGAATCGTTCGTAAAGCAGAACACATTGAATTACCAGATAAAGGTGCTTGGGGTATATGATACTGGATATACTGATGAATTCGGGCTTCATGAGATGGTAGAGAAGGCATCTGATCTTCTCAAAGAGCAGGAAGCGTATCAGGAGAGGAAGGTAATAGAACGGTTTATGCAGGAAATAGTAAGGAAGGCTCTTGCAGTGTACGGTTACGAAGAAACTAAGAAAGCGCTAATGGCTAACCAGGCAAAGACATTGATACTTAATGACGAGCTTGAGATATACCTGGTCAAATACAAGTGCAATTCGTGCGGCGCTGTAATAGAGAAGGTAGAATACGGGGCAAACAGGGATGCAAAACATAATGATGGGGGCACGTTAGTTGTTATAGAGGAAAAAGATGCAATAGGTGAGCTTATTGACTTTGCAGATAAGAACGGCGCAGATACGGTATTCGTGTCAAGTGAAAGTTCTTATGGAAAGGAATTTCTTATGGGATTCAAAGGAATAGGTGCATTGCTGAGGTACAGGGTTTGAAATAGTTACTGCCACTATTCGCGTATTTTTATCATGTTTTTAAAGCTTGCCATTTAATCACTATTGCTTTTAGTTTTGGTTTGGTGATGTGGTATGGTGAACAGGTCTTTTAGTCTATATGAAATAGAGTCTTTTGTTAAGGAGGCTGGGGCAGAGAGGATATCAGAGGATGCAGTGCGTGATCTTGAAAGAGAAATAGAGAAGCTTGCAGATGTGGTTGCAAAGAAAGCCATGAAATATGCAGAGCACGCCGGCAGGAAAAGGCTGATAAGATCATCTGATATAATGCTTACAAAAAAATTGGAAGATATGAGGGATTACAGGATTCCGAAGACCTTGAGCAAGAGGCCTATAATAACAAATACTGCTTCAAATGCAACAAGGCAGTAAGTAATATCCTTTTCATTCATTCGTTTCTTAGACATTACGAAGTGCGTTAGGCTGTATATCTTATTGCCGTAAGGCGGTTTGAATGTTCCGTCCCGCTGTCTTATGCCAAGGTCTGTTACCTTAAACTTTCTTCTCATATGGAGGAAAAATTCTATTATCCACGGTATAAATATTATAAGCCCGAATATTTCAGCATTTCCCATAACCATTATCGCTACCAATGTGCCTCCGACAGCATATGTGAAACTGTCTCCAGGTATTATTCTGGACCTGAATGTGTTGAATGGCAAGAATGCAATTATTGAAACGAACAGAAGCGCTGACACAAACGTTCCTATATAATTTCCATAAAACAACGAATAAATTAGAATTCCAAGGCTTGCAACGGCCGTCATTCCAGGTTGCAATCCATCGAATCCGCCAAGCAGATTCACTGAATTAGATACAAATACCACTGCCAGCGGTATCACAATCAGAGGATAAAGCATCCCTATATATATCAGGCCTATAAAGGGCAAATACAAATGGTGTATTCCGGCATTTATTGCCATGAGGGGCAATGCCCCGAGCAGAGTAAGCAACGGCTTCTGCCACTGATCAAGCCCTTTACGTATGTCCTTAATGTCTGTAGAATTAACCCTTTTTTCCCTTACATTAATATCATCAATCAATCCTACGAAAGCTATGAGTATTATGGACAGAGCTATTGCAAGAAGGTTCGATATGCTAAGGGAAGGGTTGAATATGAAACTGCCTCCGAACGTATACGTAAGTATTCCTACTATTATGCCCATTGCCACTGCAATTCCTCCGCTGCTAGGCAATCGTAGCGTCTTTTCCTTGTTTCTATCTTCAGCAATTACTCCTGCTCCGGAGAAGTATGATATAACAAATCTGGTTCCGAACAGTGTCACTACAAATGCAATAATTGATGGTACTATTATTGTCAGGTACGTGTTATACATAAAATGATTACTGCGCATGATATATAAAAATGATGCTTTATTAATAGGATGTAGCAGATATAATGATTTTATTCATTTTTTTCATAGCAATTGTATTTGTAGGAATGCTGTTCATAGATATTTTGCCATATTTCAGCCATCATAAAAAGGCGAGATACATGGACTACCGCCCAAAAGCTCTTGTTATAGTCCCATGTAGGGGCGTAGATGCCTCCCTTCTTGGCAATCTCAAATCAATATCTTCCCAGAAATACGGAAACTACAAAGTTGTATGCGTAGTTGATGATGGGTCTGACACTTCAATTCCATACATCAAGGCTGCAGGAATAAGTTTCATCACATCAAACTTTAATGTTTCTGGTTCCAGGCAAAGTGGAAAGGTAAATGCCATACTTGCTGCACTTGGTAAATACAAAGAATTTGAAGTATATGTCATTGCAGATTCCGACATAACCGTAAGCAAAAGGTGGTTGGCTAATCTTGTTGCGCCACTTCAGGACAAGAAGATCGGCCTATCTACTATGTTTCCAAAATTCATTCCAAAAAGTGGATTATGGTCCAAAGTGAAATTTGTGTGGGGGCTTGTTGGGGAGGGAATGATGGAAAACAAAATAACAAGGTTCGGTTGGGGAGGATCCATGGCATTCAGAAAGAACCTTATCGATATAAAAGCCATGAACATGCTAACTGGCTCTAAATACTCCGTTTCCGATGATATATGTTTGACAAAAATAACCAAGTCAAAAGGGCTTTCAATAGAATATGTATCCGAGGCACAACCAGTTGTCTATTCGTATGATTCATTTTCAAAATTTATTGAATGGTCAAACAGACAAACGGCATTGTCTTTGTTAGGATATCGCCGAAATCTTTATTATGGGGTGATGTTTTACTCAGCCGAGATAGTTCTTATAATTTTCGGAGTTGTTCTTTCTGCCACCGTTTCCCCAATATACCTGATACTTCTCTTGCATCTCGTAAAAAGCGAGATTAAAACTTACATGCGTGTGAAACGTTTTGACCCGTCAATTGCCCTGATAACGATCTCTATACCGTTTATTTATATATCTAATTTGATTATGGCACAGAATGCCGAGTATATATCGTGGAGAGGAAGAAGATATTATATTACTGATATAAATCTCCAGAGGCAAAAGGTTAAAAGATGAGTTTTACAGAAAGATAATCATGTATAGCCCAGAAATAAGCGATTTGTTTAAGAAGCTAGGAATAAATATCGGAGATTCTATATTGGTGTCAAATGAATCTGTAAAGTTTGAGGGCATATTGATGCCAAGGCCAGATATAGGCAATAATAATATAATAGTAATAAAGCGTAAAGATGGTTACAATGTCGGGATAAGGTATTCTGGAGGCACAAAAGTAGAAAAGCTAGAATCGAGGACTAATGAAATTTTGCTTCCAAAACTGCATGCCCAAGCAAATGAGTCGTTGAAGACCATACATATGCTCTATACTGGTGGAACAATAGGCAGCAAGGTTGATTACATCACCGGAGGCGTACATGTACTCACAAATCCAGGAGAGCTTCTTTTTGAAGTCCCTGAGCTTCAGAACATAGCCAACATAAACGTAAAGGACATAATGCATACCTTTAGCGAAGATATGTCGCATAATGAATGGTCTGCCATAGCCAGCGAGGTGTTCAAATCCATTTTAGATGGGGCAGATGGGGTAATAATAACACATGGTACGGATACCATGCATTACACTGCAGCAGCATTAAGCTTCATGATTGGTGGCCTCAACAAACCGGTTGTGCTTACCGGAGCACAGAGGAGCAGCGATAGAGGATCAAGTGACGCATTCATGAATCTGATATGCTCTGCATATGTTGCACAGAGCGATATCGCCGAAGTAATGATATGTATGCATGAGGATAGCTCTGATAAGAATTGCATTGCGATTAGGGGCACAAAGGCAAGAAAGATGCATACCTCTAGAAGAGACGCATTCAAGCCAATAAACAATCTGCCGATAGCTAGGATAAGCTATACTGGAAGTATAGAAAAGTTGTCTAAATATAAGAAGGCCAATGTGGATGTGGAACTAAAGCTTCTAAACAAGTTTGAGTCAAGGACAGCGCTCATAAAAGCCTATCCAAATTCCGATCCTTCCATAATAGACTATTATGTCAAAAAGGGATGCAAGGGTATTATACTTGAAGGGACTGGCTTAGGACATTTGCCTATTGAAACGAAGTCAAATGGATATTCATGGCTAAGTCACGTTAAAGACGCGATTACTAGCGGGGTGGTAGTTGGAATAACTTCGCAGTGCATATACGGCCGCGTAGATTATAAGGTGTACAGCGCAGGCAGACTGCTGCATGAGTCCGGCGCAGTGTATTGCGAAGACATGACTCCTGAAGTTGCATACGTAAAGTTAGGCGTGCTTCTGGGAAATTATGATTCAAATAAAGCCAAAAATATGCTTAATGTAGATATCTCGGGAGAAATAACAGAAAGGAGCGAATTTGATTTTTAGTGATATAATTGCGCGACGATGATTATTACAAAAAAATAGGTTTCAAGTGCGGCCTGGAAATACATCAGCGTCTTGCCACTTCCAAGAAGCTCTTCTGTTCATGCAGTACAAGCGCATCAGAATCACAGATTATGGATTCAGTAATCAGAAAGCAGAGAGCAATAGCCGGAGAACTTGGATCAATTGATAGATCAACAAGTTTTGAGAGCAGCAGGGGAAGAACCTTCATGTATAAAATATTCAAGGATACTACTTGCCTTGTTGACATAGACGAAGAGCCGCCGCATAATGTAAATAAGGATGCAATAGAAGCTTCATTAAGGCTTGCCATTGCATTCGGTGCGGAAATACCTGATGAAATAGAGCCGATGCGAAAGGGGGTTGTAGATGGCAGCGATCCGAGCGCGTTTCAGAGGACAATGATGGTGGCGCACAGCGGAACAGTCGAGGTCAACGGTAAAAAATTTAATATAATATCCATGTTTCTTGAGGAAGAATCAAGTGGCATAGAATCTAACGGCGAAGATTTGGTCGTATATAATGTGGACAGGTTGGGCATACCATTAATAGAGATAGATACTGATCCGTCTATATCTTCGCCTCATGAAGCACGGGAAGTTGCTTTGAAGATAGGTGCAATAATACGGCTTACCGGTAAGAAGAATGGTGATGTCATAGAATCCGAGGTCCAGAGGGGCATAGGTACGATAAGACAGGATGTAAATGTGTCTATAGCTGGTGGGACAAGAGTCGAGATAAAAGGGCTTCAGGAAATAGAATCTGTAGATACTATAATAGAGAATGAGGTTGTGCGACAGGAAAGATTAATAGAAATAAAAAAAGAGCTTATAGCAAAATCCGCATCAGTGGGCAAGCCGCATGACCTTTCAAGAATATTGCGCGGATCTGGAGCGAAGATGCTTACTGAATCCATATCAAAAGGCGGTATAGTTCTCGGAGTAAGACTGGCAGGTTTTGCAGGTTTGCTTGGAAGGGAAATAAATCCAGATAGGAGGCTTGGCAGTGAGATAAGCGATTATGCAAGAATGTCTGGAGTGAAGGGAATTATACACAGTGATGAGGATCTTTCAAGATATGGGTTGGATAAGCAGCATGAGGAAAAAGTTCGCGCTGCACTCGAATTACAGGAAGATGATGCATTTATTTTAGTTACCGGTCCGAGTGAAATATGCTCAAAAGCAATTGAATTTGCAAGGGGCCGCGCTTTAATGTCTATGTCCGAAGTACCTCCTGAAACCAGAGCCGTATTAGATTCAAAAAATGGAACTACAAGGTTCATGAGGCCTCTTCCAGGTGGTTCAAGGATGTATCCTGAAACGGATGCCGAACCAATAGAGATAAGCAATTTAGATATTGACAGGATACGAAATTCTACTGTCAGCATGGAAGAGAGGCTTATGCAAATAAACAAAGGCCTTGGCAACAAGCAGATAGCAGAGCAGATGGCATACTCCTCCAAACTTTTTATATACGAGTACATAATAAATCACCTAAATGGATACAATCTTGTTGTTGCGACTACCCTTCTTGAGAAATCAAAGGAGCTTGAGCGGTCTGGAATAAATATTAAAATAAACAAGGAAGTTATGCTCTCAATATTCAAAAAATATGCATCTGGTGCAATAACTAAAGCTGCAATATGGGAGATAATGAAGCACGATCCAAAATCCGAAATCGAAGTAGATGATATAATAGATTCAGCATCGCTACGCAGAATATCCGGAAATGAGCTTAAGGATCTTGTATCAAAATCAGGCGCAGCAGGTAAAGATGCAATTAGAATAATAATGTCAAAGCATAGAATGAATGTGGATGGCGATGAATTAAATTCGATCATAAGTGTATAAAATGAAATATGAAATAATAGGATCTAATATGCAGTATCTAAAGATAACTCTAGCTGAGGGTGAAAGGATATATTCCGATTCGGGTAAATTAATAAGCAAGACCGATTCGATCAAGATGACTCCAAGGATGGTTGGAGGAGTGATAGGCACTTTGGAAAGGAAAGCTGTTGGCGTAAGCGGTCTTCTCACCGAGTTTGCATGTACTAAAAACAATGGCATAGTCTCAATATCTGATGTTTTTCCCGGCAAGGTATTTCAGGTAAAACTCGGTGACGGAGAGGAATTTATAACGGAGAAGGATTCATTCCTTGCTGCTGATGATTCAGTGAAATTGACAATACATGCCAAGATTCATGGCATGTATTGTC
>JAJZOS010000086.1 GCA_021851985.1 Microcaldota archaeon
AGAAGGCGCAAAAATGTTGAAAAAGGCGATGGAAAGCAAGGGAATATCGGTCTACTCGATTGTTGCTGATGAGATTAACTTTAACAGACTTAACGAATTTAGGGACATAGACGTCTTCATCAGCACCGCATGCCAGAGGATTGCAATAGATGAGATGGATAAAGTAGAAAAACCGATAATAAACGCAGAGGACCTGGAAAGTTACTTTTTAAAGTAGATTACGAAAGCGCTTTTACTATCTCGTCGGTACTCAGTACATCAAAAAGTTTTTTCATGTTGGCGAGAGAGCGCTCATGAGCCGCCCGGTCTCCGGAGGAAGAAGCATCTGAGTCTACTACTACATAGAAACCTCTGTTGGAAGCGTCCCTTGCAGTCGATTCAACGCCTATCTCTGTGGCTATACCTGCGATTATAATGGTCTCGAGTCTTGCATTCCTCATCATCAACTCAAAGTTGGTGCCGATGAATATGCTTGCAGTATTCTTGTTTAATACAATTTCTCTATCTTCAGGTTTAATAGCCAAGTCAAATGCCTCTTTTGGGAGCTGCGACATGTTAAATTTCATTTTGCTCGATGAATATTTTCTGGCAGGAGATTCGAAGTCCGGCGGTAATGGAGTTATCTTCGTAAAAAACACGCGCATATTCTTCGAGCGCGCTGCGGCCAAAAGCTCGTTTATTTTTGATAAGAATTCATCTTTATTGTAAACGTTATCGACCAGCATTTTCTGTACATCCCAGATTATTAAAGCGGTGTGCTGTGGGTTGAGGATCTCCTTTATATCACTGTAAAAACCTTTTTCCATTGGTAGAGTATAAGCTAATAAAATATAAACTTTGCTTTTTAGAATTCTATCGATTTATAAAAGAATATATTGAGGCAAAAATTAATGATAGAATGGACAAAATAAAAAATTATGCCAAAGCCAAGAGGATAAAAATAAACCTATCGAAAAAAATAATCAATTCTATAGCCGCGGGCGTGACGATAGGTTTGATAGTGCTCATAATGGAATCGCTGAATTTTGATCATACCTACGGGCTCGGTTCAAGTGCGATAATATACGCATCGATAGGCGCATCGGCTTTCATCCTTTTTGTCATGCCAAAAAGCCGTGCTGCTGCAAAATCGGCGGTGATAATAAGCTACATCATCGCAGGGTTTGTTGGATATTTTTCGTACTACTCCTCAACTTATATAGGGCTGGCGGCTGCCGCGGCATTAACTGTAGGGCTGACTGGGGTATTTATGGTATTATCTGGCAAAGAGCATCCGCCTGCAGTAGGATTGGCCCTTGCATTCGTCCTGTTCAAAGTAGGATTAGCGGGAGTATTATTGGTGATACTACTGGGTTTTCTTATAGTTGGAATCTCATATGTTTTGGGTATTTTTATAAAAGACGTTGAAAAGGAAATTTAGATACTAAACCTGAGCTAAAATCTGCCCCCGCTGGAATTTGAATCCAGATATCAGGCTTCGCAGGCCTGCGTTCTGTCCAAGTTAGACTACGGGAGCTCTAAAGACCCATCTCTTGCTTGACTTGCTTTATCGCAGCAATCCTCTTATCAAGCGACGGGTGAGTGGAAAAAAGATTCAGCAGCGAATGTCCTGTAAAATTGTTGACTATGAATAATGAGGAATAAGCGGATTGCTGAGGAGCTGCGGTCCTCTTTGTAATAGGGGTTTTTGCAGGTTTGCTTATTTTTTCCAGTGAAGATATCAATTCATCCGGTTTTTTTACAAGCTTAACGCTGCCTATATCAGCGTCCAATTCTCTGCTCCTGGATATACCTAGCTGCACAAACATGGCTCCCATCGGTATGAGTATTGCTGCCAATATAAGAAGATAGCTTGAGCTGCTGTTTCTGCCTTCCATACCTCCAAATAACTCAGAGAATATTATTATGTTGCCTAAGTAAGAGATTATCATCGCTATTGTAGCCGCGATTGTGGTTATTAGGATGTCGTCGTGAGTTATATGGCTGATTTCGTGCCCTATAACCGCTTCGAGCTCTGCATCGTCCAGCATATCTAAAATCTTTGAAGTTGCGACAACGACCGCATGATCTTTGTTCCGTCCTGTTGCAAATGCGTTTGGAACGTCCGACTTCATTATACCTACCCGTGGCATTGGAATGCCTGCTTTTTCTGCGGTTTTTTTGACTATGTCATAGAATCTTGGATTGTCCGATCTTTGGATTATCACCGTTCTCGTGCTTTTGATAGCTATAGAATCGCTCTTGTAATACGAGAATACGTTTATGCCCACTGCAAGCACAAAGAATATTGATATCCATAGAATAAAGTTACCCAAGAAAAATCCTATTATCGCACCGAATACTATGAATAACAGCGCCAAAATCGAAAAAAGCAGGGTGATTTTTGCAATGCTCATAGAGTTATAACCTAAGTGAATTAATTTAAGCCTTTCCCTAATAACTTTTAAGTAATTTTCGCCACGACTGCACTAAGTTCTGGTAACTATATCCAAACTCCTCAGCAAACGATACTAGTTGCATCGATGATTTTATTGACTGACGGCTATCTGCAAAAGACACAAACAAAGAAGGAACCGAGTAATCATTGCACAACACTGCGTTTCTATAGAAGCTTTTGTATACTTTGTGGATGTCTTCCGCTTCTGTAAGAGAGCTGAATTTGAACATTACAAACATCCCGTTCTCCTTCAGTTTTCTGCACAGCCCCTTGTCAAGGGAAAAGCCATTTTTCTCCAGGTCTGTGACTATATTGTACTTTCCCTTTCTGATTACAAAATCATAGTCCGCACCATTGTATACTGTCAGCGGAAACTCCTTCTCATCGCTGTACCTGTGAATCTTTCCATCCTTGAGATAAAAAAGTTCGTCTACTCCAAAATTTTTTATATAATCAAAGATTTCGTCATCCTTATCGCTAGTTATGTCCCCCAACATAATACTGCTAGGAAAAGCTTATATTTATATAAGCGGAGAGTAAAAGTAATATAAAAGTAATATTAAAAATGTATGGCTGAAAGATCAAACCCTGTCGCGGATTCAAGACTGTTCAAGGACGTTTACGTATGCAGGAACTGCAATGCAAAAATAAGAGTTTCGAATCCGAAGCTTTTAAGGCCGAACGTAGTCCGATGCAGGAATTGCGGCTCGCTTGCATTAAGACCTAAGCACAAGGAAATCAAGAAACTGAAGGTCTAGGGGAAAGTTTAATGCCGTTTGCAACTTTTTTTTACGCAAATGAGAACAACATTCTAGCACTGATAGTCTTCTTTCTTATAGGCCTTTTCGTTATAATAAACAGGAGAAAATTCTCGGTAGAAGGAAAGATAATGTTCATCTACAGGACAAAACTTGGCCTAAAGATAATGAAAAGCCTGTCTAGATTCAAAAAAATAGTAAATGTATATGGGATAATCGGAGTCTTTGTTGGTGTAGCTGCGATAGTTCTGACAGTCTATCTTGTGATACCTTACTTCCATTCGGTTATAACCGCCCCCTCAACGACAGAAGCGGGGGCAACACTAGTCCTTCCGATATCAGGAGTCCCAGGAATCGTTGGCGTACCGATACTTTACTGGCTTATTGCCCTTGTAGTAGTGGTCACCACGCATGAAGCATCACATGGAATCGTAGCTTTATCAAAAAAAATAAAACTTAAATCATCTGGTTTCGGCTTCTTTCTAGGTATACTCCCTCTTGCATTTGTTGAGCCAAACCCGAAAAGCTTTGAAAAAGCAAAGAGATTTGATAGGCTTAAGGTCCTAGCTGCAGGTTCTTTTACAAACATATTGACTGGCGTGGTTTTTCTGGTGCTGTTCCTCCTTCTTTCAAACTATATAGTTTCATCAAATTCAATAGCTTACCTGCCTCTCTATCTTCACGTCGCTTCTGTAACTCCCGGCGGACCGGCAAACGTATCCGGGCTGGTGACGGGGGATACGATATCGGCGATTGACGGCCAGAATTTTACTTCAGTTTCGCAATTTTTTAGTGACATATCAGCAAAACAGGGCGGAAGCGTGACTTTTACAACGACTAACGGCGATAATTACACACTCAAAAAAGAGTACAATGCTTCATTTGTGTTTCCTGCATACACTGACTACTTCGGGGTCTC
>JAJZOS010000087.1 GCA_021851985.1 Microcaldota archaeon
AACAACGCGTCCTGCTCGTTGACTCAGTAGAAGGTGGTTACACATTCAGCCCTTTTACAATCTCTTTGACTTTTTCATATGTCATGTAACCTACATATTATCCCAATAATTTTTTCGCTTATACTCTTAGGAGCTTTACTTGAGCTTTTAATCGTTTCGCGTGCCCGTTGTAATCTGGATCTATGTATGTTTTACCGATGAAAGACTCTAGATGCTGTTGTTCCGTAAAGTGCACCGACATGCGAATACTCGTTGTTTCAAGGCCGAGGGAGTTCAAGAATGCTTTTGGTGTAGTATTGCCTGGTTTCGCATTGATGGCCAGTAACTGCGCCCCAAGAGACTTTGCATAATTTCGCAGCACTTCGGTAATCCATTCTTTGCTTCCATTATTAATTGTGTTCCTGAATGTGTAACCACCTTCTACTGAGTCAACGAGCAGGACGCGTTGTTTGAACGGACCCATCCCTCTGGTGGCGAGAATGCCTATAGCCACCCCGTCCGGTTCACTGTCATGTAAGTTAAGTTTGCCGTACTTTTTGTTTACGACCAAGAAATTAATCAGCACTATGTTAGGATCTATTGCGTAATTCAGACCCATGACTGCCCTGATTCCCTCTCCGAAAACGCACGCAGCAGTCTTATCACTACGTATCATTATCACGTTGTCCTTATTCTTTACAGTGTAAGCTATAATCGAACCCTTTAGCATGACAACATTGTCGGATCCAATGCTCTCTATGTAGTTAAGAATATCGCTAAGTGCCTCTCTCTCCTTTTCGTTTTCGGTAGAATGCTCAACACCACGAAGAAACTTAAGCATTCGTGCATCCGACCCATTATATTTTATTAGTAGCTCTTTATAAAGCGATACCATCTCCTTCTCCTTTGCCTTGCGTTGCCTGGCCCATGCACCAGCAGCTCTGTTGATTACATTGCCAAAATCGCTGAAACGCTTACGTTCCTTATCATACAACTCCTTGTCGCGTGACCCGTTCAAAACGATAACCAAGCCTGCCAAGGCGTCAGAGCGAGAACTGAATTCTGGAGCTTTCATATCTACAGAATCCAGTTTTCTGACTCCGAGTATCCGCGTCGCATTTACGGTTTTCAATTCAGGCCAGTCTTTTGCAACCTGTGTGCCGGTAACGCGCATTTCGCAGAACTTTACGAGTTCGTCAGACCCTAAGTAATGGTTCTCATATGCTATCCTCTTCTCTTTAAGTGTGAGTACACTATGTGTCCGCAAGCGTCGCTCCAGTTCCTGCTCCGATTGGAATGGGTAATCCCCTTTAAGCATTTTGTTGTAATACGCATCCAAAGCCGAGTCCATGGAACTCTTGCTCGCCATGGCTTCCTGCCAGTTGATTTTCATCTCTGATGCTATTAAAGCTGCCTTCTCGTGCAGAAACATTGCATCCAAATAGCGCTCAGGCGTAGCACTACCTTTGGGGATATTTGCGTAAGCCGCACGGACGAATTCGGGATCTTCTATTGGCTTCAGTTCAATTATGCTTTTGTACATATCCCTTTGTGCCATATCTTCCAGCAACTTTACATAGTAAGTAACGGCTTTATCGCGCTCATCCGAAGAGGCAGTGCTGAAGAGTATATAATAAAGTGCATCTCGAAGGAATCCATTTTTAGAATACACATTTTCTTGCTTTAGGCTCTCCTCAGCTATTTTGTTGATTACTGACGCAATCTCCACAGAATGCTTATCTAGCCATTCTGCTGTTTCGGCAAACCGTTCAGGATGCTTATATGCTATCTTGACAAGTTCAAAAGCGGCGAAAGCTGGCCATTCTTGGTCATCAGTTATCGCTGTAAACACTCTTTTTAGGCATTCTTTTGTTTCATATATCTTGAGGAGACTTTGCTTATCGTAGCCAGACGAATTGTGATCCGCAGCATATGTCAACGCAGAAAAAATCCCAAATAGCGTTTTTGATTCAATGTCTCCGAATTCCAGCAGCGTCTTAAACATAATCTCAGATTCGGTCTTGCCTAGTGCTGCAACAACATAGTTTGCCGTTTTAATTTTTTCTTTAGGATCATGGTAACTATTATACTTGTACGAATTATCACTCAAACGTTCAAGCAACTCAGTAGCGTATCTGCCATATCCTTTATACTCTTCAGGTTTCGTTTTCGTAATAGTCATACTATGGCACCAATAGTGTACTCCATAATTTTACCAGATATTTATACATTTCTAAAAGTCATTAAGTAGATATAGATGTTAGAAATTCTAAAACTATCTGCGTTAATCCAAATTCAGCTCTTTTCCCTATTCGCAACATAAACCTCTTTAATTCCACAAGGTGAAATCCTTATGGTGCCAAGCACTCTGAAATATTAATTAATTTAAGCTTTAAAAATACAGTTGATTAGTGTGCATTAGTTGGGCTGTAAAGCACATGGTTTATATGGAATTGTTTTTATGGAAAAAAATATTTCTGTGGAGCGCTTGGTTAAGAAGCTATACGAAAAGCTTCCGAAATTTGCAGACGGAAGAATTAATTATTCGCATTCTAAAATTGCAGCAGTAGTTACTGCATATATATTCAATGAGGGAAAGCTGCTTATACTTAAAAGGAGCGATAAGGTAGGGCATTACAAATTGATGTGGGACACAGTATCGGGTTACCTGGATGAAGCAAGGGACCCCGTTGAGAAAGCACTTGAGGAGGTAAATGAAGAGCTTTGGATTGGCTCGAGCTCAATTGAGAAAGCTTCTAAAGGCAAGGAGTTCTCGTTTTCGGATGAAAAGGAAGGAGTAAAGTGGGTTATAGCACCTATACTAGTTGTTTTATCTAAGAAGCCTACTAAAATAAAGCTCAACTTTGAAAATACAGAATATAAATGGATAGATCCCAAATCATTACCTGATTATAATACAGTTCCAGGGTTGGAGATCGGGCTTGAAAATATACTTAATTCTAAATAGACGCTTAAGCATAAAACTACTTGATTGCCTGCTTTTTAAATGGATTAATGACTTTGATCCCCTTAATCTTCTTGAAATCCTTTTCATTCTCAGTGACTATGGTATAAACATTGTTTTCTTTCATCGTCTCCGTTATCAGGGTATCCCAAATGCTTGTCTTGAGCCGCACAGAGGTTTCGACAGCACTCACGGCAGTGGAAACGCCATAATCAAGCTTGCGCCATGATGAAGCGCCGACAAAATCTTTTATTATGCGCTCGGCATCTTCGCGCGGCAAAGGATTTGTTACGAATCTGGTTAAAACATTGTAAAGCTCCAAAAGTACCTGGCTTGATATAACTCCGTTTCCTTCATTCATGGCTTTTTCAATCATCTTCGATGCGATGCTGTGCTTTTCAACTTCGCTGCTGTCAAATGCATAGACAATTACAGAAGTGTCAAAGAATAAGTCAACGTCCATGCCATTCATCTCTGCTTTTGGTTATCTTGCCGAGAGGATAGCCTTTCTTCATGAGCTTTAATAGTTCATCTCCTGCGCTCTTGGCTTTATCCCTATTCAACTTATCGCTGCTTGCTTCTATCACACTCTTTATGACTTCAGAAAAGCTGCGCTTGCCCTTTCTCCTAGACAATTCTATATAAACTTCATTTGAAACAGATATCTGTCTGGCCATCGCAACACATATGTATAATGTATGTATACATATAAAAGAATTATGGTCTGACATTTTTCATAGAAATTCTAAAACTATCTGCGTTAATCCAAATTCAGCTCTTTTTGAACTTTTTGCTCTTCTTTTATTTGATATTTCTTTGCAATGCCATAAAATATAATTCGTAATATCCAAAAGAAGATTTAATATTTTATTCTCATATAGCTAAATGCAGATATAGGGTGGCAATATGATATTCAAGGACGTAGTGCATGGGAGCGTAGACGTAGACGAGCCAGTGATTAAGGAATTGGTCGAATCAAAACCGATGCAAAGGATAAAGGCAATATGCAATCAGGGAGTGCCCAAAAAATACATAGCAGATTTTGAAGTCGATT
>JAJZOS010000088.1 GCA_021851985.1 Microcaldota archaeon
AGTGGCACTAGCGCCTTTAAAATAAAAATAAAAGAGAGGTATCCAAAAGTCAAGCTTGTTGCAATTATTGACGGCAACTTGCAGAATGAGGCTTTGGAAATAATCAAATTATACTTAACTCTTCTTCGAAGAAGGTAGTTAGGATATGCAAACAATTTTTGGCTCCCGGTCGTGAAAACGAGCGGTGAATATGTCCCCGCTCCTTGCACACACCGCCTGTCAAGTCATCCAAATAGGGTTTTAGTGAGGCAGCGTCGATGAGGCGCTTTCGAACTAAAATTTTGTGAGGAGGGCTAAGTCATAACAAGGTATCCGTAGGGGAACCTGCGGATAGATCACCTCGAAACTTTTTAAAAAGTTTCATCAAATGAATGTGTGCGAAATGAGCTATTGCATTGCTCGCATTAATCTCGGGACTAAATCTTTTCTTTTTATCTTAAAGGCGCTAGTGCCACTTAGATTTTTAAAGAGTTTGAACACATTTAATATTGGTATGTATGGATCGGAAGATAAAGGAAAAACAATACATTGAGCATCTGAAACCAATGGGCCGAAAGGCAAGGGAAAATTATTATGCAGATATTCTAAACGAGGCGAGAGCCTTCGCAGGGAAGCTTGGATTTGCAGTTGCAGAGCCAATAGAGATAGCTGAAAGCGGCAAGATAGACGAGCGGGCCTGGGCGACATATGCGTCATTGTATAGCAAGGGCATGGCAAAAATATACTTGAGCAGGGATCTTTTCGGGGATCTGGGGATAAGCACAGTAATAGGGCATGAGCTTTGCCACCATTTAATAGATACATATGTAAATTACCAGCATACAAGCCATAGCATAAGCATGGAGGGCCATTTTGAAGAGACCATAATTAACGAGAGTCGTTTTGGCAATGAATATATAGAAAGCTGGGCAAAAGCCGCAGCGATCGATAAGATATATATCTCAATACATGAGGGAAGCTGCAACCTTTTCGGCCACATATTCAACAGCTTCACATATGGCCTTGAATACCTTGACGATTTCTACAAAGGGAGATTCTTTATTAAGCATATGCGCACGTTGTACAGCAGCATAAAAGATAACGAAGGCGAAGGCATTATCGAGGCATTGGGAAAGGATATCAGCAACATGGGCGACGACTGCGAGAGGGCAGGCGATGCTTTGGCTGCAATGTCCTTCCTGCTCAACGACTCCGATTATGTAAAGACAATGAAGTTCCTTATCAGAAAGAATGATGAAGTAATAAATGATCTGTTACTGCTTGTCAAAGAGGATAACGATAAAATAAAGAGGTTCCTTGACGATGTATATACAGGAAAGCGTCCATACAGGCTTCTTGCAGACAAATTCCGGCAAAGGCAGGGCGGAATTTGAAAGAAGTGCCAGAGGCCCGTCATCTGCTCAGGTCGTTGGAGACTACCGCAGCTATTTGCGTTGCATTTATGAAATCTGCATTCTTGGGGAGAAATATTGTAATAAGCGCAGTCTTGTTATATCCATATCCGAGAAAGAGCTCTGCTTTTGACGAAGGGCTGACGCCATTAGGAATATCTAGCGCAGGTACATTCTCTACCCCTTCAGCAGAATATAAAATTCCACTAAAGTTTTCTGCGCTGGCGTTTTTTGTAAAAAATAATGCATTATATGTGTTGTTAGTCGTTATGGAATCCATTATCCCAAAATACTTTTTGTATGGAATATTTGTATCGTTCACAAACACGTCCTCCTGAAGCGTGCCTTTGCTTGAATTGTATTCCACATTATATCCCCAGTTTACTGTATTAGCCATGAATGTGGTATTTGTAGTTATGTCAGGTAGAATATGTACTGGAGGAAGCGCTGCCTGTGTAAGGTTTTGCACCGAACTTGCATTCAGTGTATAGTTTGATGGAAGGGAGGTGGAATTTATTATTGTATTAGGCTGCGATGCAGTAACATTCAGTACCTTAAGCCCTGAAAATATAACATGCCTGCTATATATCCCGCCAGGCCCAATTAAATAGGATGCCTCATTCTCACTGATGTAAAATCCCGGCAGCACGAAATCCGAGAAATTGAACGTCGGAGACTGGGGGATTGTGGTTGTCTGTGTGATGTTTCCAATTAAAGCAGTGGTTGTTGCTGTTGTCATATTCTGGGAAACAGAGGGCTGAGTAAGTTGCGGCATGACGTAAAAGATATACCCTACAGCAACGATAACAATAAGGAATGCAACAGCGGCAATTATGTTTTTATTATCCATTCTTATCACAACTCGCATCGTGTCATACAATACTCATTCCCGTATATCCGTTTGGATAATTGCTTATTTCATACCATGATGCGGACTGAGAGCCAAGCGGGGTCTCTACTGCAAGAGGGTTGTTATATGAGCACTCGTATGTACAACCAACGAGACCACCTGTTATGTAGCAATCACCTCCCTGTCCGCCGACGCATAACAGATTATTCTGATTCTTCACACATGAGAACGGACTGCTAGAATAAGAATCTCCAGAGTTCCAGTCAACTTGGCAATTGCTTGTTGCAGAATATATCTGTCCCCCTGTTTTAATGTTTGGAGCAGATATCCGTGCCCATGAACCTATTCCATTAGGATATATAGGCGCAGAGTACATTGCGTAATTGTAATATTGAGAGTACGTTATACTGTTCCAATAATCAGTATAACCTCCGGTCTCGATGCAGTATATGTAGTTGGAAGTTGTATAACAGGAGATGCTAAAGAGCCCGTTATTCTCTGCTTCATAGTTAGATGTTCCTATTAAATATCCAGAAGGAACAAAGCTTTGTACGGGTACGCTTGCCGCCTGGCTCCACGAACTTACTGCACCATTTGATACGGTTGCCCAGTATGCTCCTGCGGAAGAAGTAATGCAGTATATGGTATTTTGTTCAATGCTGCATGATGCTGCGCCAGACAAGCTGCTTATTCCTTGGGCTGTGCCTATGACTCCAGAAGGGCTTACAGATAAAGAATACCCTGTAGCCGGGCAGTAGATATATCCAGCAGATACCGCACATGCATTGGCATTTCCTATCTCTGACGCTTGCGTAGAACCAATATTCTGCTGCCACGTTCCAGTGCCACTTGATGTGAGTGGCGCAGTTTCCCCACCTGGGGCATATACTGGTCTAGCACCACATGTTACTATAGGACCATGAGGAGTTCTAGAAATTGTACAGACGCAGTCATACCCAGTTATGACCTGGCCTAATGAATAAGCATAATTATTTCCAGATGCAGAGCCATAGTCATTTCTAAGATATCCTGAATCAGGGCAATAGCCTGTAGCTGGATGAAATCCCTCATTACTAAGTGAACATCTTGCAAAGACTCCGCAGTAACCTGCCGGATAGTTATTTGTTTGCCAGCCCCCTATTCCACCCGTGCTTGGTGAATATGCAAAATAAGAACCGAAGAGAAGATAGGAATAAATGAAAGGATTGACAGAATATATATAAGGAGATATAGTAGATGTAGTAGATGAGGTAGTTGTGGATGTGGTTGTGGTCGTCACAGGTAGTGCAAAGTTAGCAGTCTCTGTTATAGGTCCGTTTACCGTTATTCTTGGGTTTGGATTGCTGCCTGTGTAGCTGCCCTGCCCCGTGCCTGTCCATCCATTGAATACGTAATTGCACTGCGAAGGTGATGATGAAGATCCTCCGCTGCCTAAAGGAGTCTTGCCTCCCCCTATGCTGCGCCTTACGCATTCCGCAGTGTCGAACGACGCGCTAAGCGTTACTCCTGAACCTGAATCATACCATCCGCTTGATGGGGATACTGAAGAATATTGCAGGTTTGCGGGATTCGATGTTGTTGAGATGTAGTACTGAGTATGGTACGCTGCTGTTACATTGCAGCCATGCGTAGCGTTTATTATGCCTGACGATGCGGTGGAGGAGCAGCCGCTGATTGACAAGTATGCATAT
>JAJZOS010000089.1 GCA_021851985.1 Microcaldota archaeon
CGCCGAAACACTTACATTTTTATATCCCGGCAGCTGGCACATAATTGCATCTGTCGTGGTAAATGCAACTAAGGCATGCCCATCATATATGGTATATTCTTTTGATTATCCGCAATATGGGTTTGTCTCGCGTCTTGAGAATAATTACACTGAAAACTGCATTGTGAACGGAGTGCAATATGGCAAGGAATACGTAATCACATCGTATCCGATAGCAATCGCATGGAGCTATTCTCACATATTTGAAGCAAGGAGCTTCGTTCAGAATTATGGATATAAAAATGTAAGTGTTTCGGCGTCCTATTTCAGTACAACAGCGCTTGGTGGACAGAACTTCACGAAGCTGTGGCTTGTAAAATACGCCTCGCAGCAGACTTCCAACGTGCTTGAGATAGGCCTCAGCCAGATAAATGGCACACTTCTATACCTGTCAAATTCGTCTACCTGATGGATTTTTGCAGAACAACAATCCTGATCTTTCCAGAGGTCCCTTCAGTGTCCCTATAGCCTACCGGCGCAAATCCATTTCCAATAAAAAATTTAAGTCCTTCCTTGTTTTCCTCCCTTACCTCAGCCATGAACCTTGTAATGCCTATATCCACTGCATTGTCCATCGCCTTGCTTAATATGCTGCTTCCGATATTATATCCTCGGTAGCCCTTCCTCACGATCACGCCTATGACTCCTAGGTCAAAGCCTGCCTTTGCAATCTCGCATTCTCCGGTAATAACGTTGTTGTCCTCGCTGATTATGTCCACAAGATTGCGCAATCCTGCGGACCTTATCTTATTGTAGAATATGCGCTCTATCTCACTTTGGGACGGTTTGGTTTCGAACCACATGGCCAACGGAAAGTCATTGTAAGCATCCATAATGAATCTTGATAGCATATCAAGATCGCCCATATTAAGTTCCCGTATCTTCAAGCAGTGCACCCTGATAAAATGATGGCATAGCAAATCTTTTAATTGTTTTATATGCAAGTTATCCGGTATTCATGCCCATAACCAGGCAATCCGCAAAGAAGATACTCAAGGAGTCGGGGGCAACGAGGGTAAGCGACTCTGCCGCAGATGAGTTTGCTGAGATTGTTAACCGGTTTGCCTATTCAGTTGCAAAGAAGGCCGTGAAGCTTTCACTGCATGCGAAAAGGGCAACTGTAAAAAAGGATGACATAGAACTTGCTTCTTGACTATTCAAATTGCTATTCCTCCAAGGATCTTGAGAAGCAGAATTGTCCCGACCGCAGGAAGCCCAAACAGCACTACCGATATTATTACCGGTAGCGTATATATTATGGATATTCCGAATACGAAGTTCACTATGAGGAGTGCAAGGAAACCCAATATTGTATTCGCAACAAGCCCTACAACAATCTTGACAAGGAATTTGCTTATCTGCATTACAACGAACACTACCAGTATTATCCCAAGTATCACCATCACTATCGACATGACGGAATTTACCGCAGGGTCTGCAAACAGCATGATAGGATTGCTCAGAAAATCTATTTATACCTATTCTGGAATATGGTATTGTGGTGTGCGGATGGCTTACGGTCTATATGACTGAGGAAGCTCTCTCCATGCAGAGTATGTATGGCGGAAACGCCTAATTCGGAACAGAAACGATACTGCTGCGGCACATGAAGCGATGACGCGACGAGCGTGCCGGTGCAGATGAAACGGCCGATGCGCATACGGTGAGCATGCAAGGCACAAAAGCCGCTTAGTCCAATGCCATCTAAAACAGAAGAGGGGCTACGGCACACCACACTCTTTCAATGCAGGCAAATCTCCGTTTTACATCGTTAATTTAAACGCAAATTTTGTAATTGCCGTATTTCTCTACCTGTGTTATATGACTACCTTTTTATTGCAAACAGCGTTATTTCTTGCCTGTTGTGTGGCAGTACCTTCCAGCGCTTGACTTCAAATTCCTTGTTTATCCCTTCCTCTACCTCGGAAATGTAAGCCATAACGTTTCTGTGCATGCATTTCAGCGTCATTATCAATACCGCTCCGCGCTTCAAAGCGCCTGAAATCTTTATAACAGTTTCTGCAGAGTCTATTCCCCCAACATTCATATCGTCGACCAGCATGTCCGCAGCCTCTCTTGGAAGGAGGTCTATTGCATCTTCAGATCTCATTTTAAGATGCAGTATACAGCCTCCTTTTAAGTTATCCAAATCTACTTTGGATTTATCCTGTGAAACATTGCAGCATAATCCCAGTCTCCCTATAGATTCATAATCAAGGTCTGCGCTGTCTACAGCTACAACTGCCGCTCCCTTTCCTGCAAGGAATGCTGACCACCCTCCAGGTGCGGCCCCTATATCAACTACCAATCCCGGCGTTTTTATTCCAAACTCCGAAAATGACTCAATAATCTTGAATTCTGATCGCGACACATTCTTTGACTTGTAGATTCTAAACGGATTTACAAATCCGTATCTTCCGCCCAATTTCATGCTTCCAAAATAGGATTTCCCGTTCAATAGGACCACATATGCAAGCACTTCGGGAGCGATAATGTTTATGTTGTAACCTCCGCTCTCAAGCATTTTCCCAACTGCGACTTCGATGTCCTTTGCCGATTTGCCTATCTTGCAGTTTATATCGAAGCACTCAAGCTTGAGCCGTTTATTCCTTTCCAAATTCAAGCTGGCTATGCCTCTGTATAATGAGCCAAGGTAATCCTCGTAATCCAAATCCGATTTGCAATGTATTGGGAATGCCCCATAAACGAACTTCATATCCTCAAATTTCTCTATCCGGGTTTCTTCGGATTCGATTAACAGTATATTTCTCTGGCTGTCTAAAATGTCGTACCGTGCCGCCTTCCCTATTTCGTCAAGTGCGCTTTGCATAAAGCTATCAGCAGTGAACAGAAGATACATCATGAATCTATGAAAGTGACACACTTTTTATACTTAACTGTATAACTATATTATAAATTTTTACCAGATACTATGTCCTTCACAGGCATGTAGTAAGTGGTAAGCTTTTGTGGTGACGTAATGCAAGATGTAAGTGCAATAAGCGATGTTCAGCATTCCGAGGAAAAGGCCCGAAAGGCGATAGAGAATGCAAATGCCGACGCACAGAAAAAAATGGCAGATGCGCGCGAGAAAGCAAGAAAGATGGTTTTGGATGCCGAGGAGAGCGCAAAGAAGCTGAAAAGCGATGCTGTAGAGAAAAGCAAGGCTGCTGCAGATGCTTCTGCAAAAAAAATCCTTTCTGATGCGGAGAAAAGTTCCTTAAAGATAAAAAAGACAAAGATGGGCGCCTCCCTTGCCGGACAAGTTGCCAATGAAATAATAAGGAGGATTTTTGGTGGCTGAGCTATTTCATTCTGTAAGGATGGAAAAAATAAGAGCGATATGCCTGAATGAGGATAAATATTCGGTAATAGAATCATTGCATAAGCTTGGCATTGTAGATTTGAGGAAAAGCCAGCTGAACATAAAAGACGACATTTCTCTTCCCGATTCTCAATACCTAAGCGAATCGCTTATAAAGGTTGACGGGGCGCTGGCAATACTTGCAAAGCGCAGTTTCCAGAACGGAAGGCGCATGTCTGTAAATGAGATAAAAAAAGCCTTGCAGGACTACGATGACCTTGACAGCATATATAAGCTTAATGATGAGCTCCAGTCAATATCCGAGGACAACAAGCTGCTTGAATATGCAGTGCAGGTTGCAGGGTATTTTGATGGAATAGACATAGATTTCGGCAAGCTTTCCAGCGGCGTACTTTCCTTCAGGTCAATAATCCTCAGCAATAAAGAATTTGAAAAATTCGAGCGCATGTCGGACACAATAAGGAAGGGCAGTGAAGTTGTCACAAGGAGGATAGATAAGAAATCGGCGCTGGTATTTGTTG